>CAIWKF010000108.1 GCA_903913175.1 Candidatus Staskawiczbacteria bacterium | reverse complement strand
TATAAATATTTTTTAAGCTATTTTAGTCCTAATGTTTTTATTTAATAAGCTGTGGATAAAATAATGGAGAAGCGGTGATAAAACATGTAGATATTTTTAAGTACTCTTTTTTTATATTTTATTTAGACATGTTTTTGTCATACTTATCCACTGTATATCCTCTGTTTTATTAAATTTAATTCTTCTGTTAATTTATTATTTTCTTCGTTTTCTTGTAATATTTTATTGTAAGCATAAATTGCTGTTGTGTGATCTTTGCCACCAAATTTTCTAGCAATTGCAGGAAAAGAAAACTTTAACTCCTTTCTTAATAAAAACATAGCCACCTGACGAGGCTTTACGACCTCTTTTCTTCGTGTGACATCAAAAATATTTTTGTCATCTAAATTATAAAATTTAGAAACAGTGTCAATTATTTTTTTACAATTTACAACATCAAAGGGAGAAAAAATAAAACCTTTTAGTAATTTTTTAACAGTTTCTAAATCTAAAATATTATTGGTTTTAGAATAAAGTAATAATCTGTTTAAAGCTCCTTCTAGTTCTCTAATATTTTTCTTAACATTATTTGCAACATAATCTAAAATTTCTTCTGGTAACTCAATATTTTTTTCTTGTAATTTTTGTTTTAAAATAACTAATCTTGTTTCATAGTCTGGTAAACTAACATCAGCTATCATTCCGCCTTCAAATCTTGATCGTAATCGTTCTTCTAATTCAGGAATAGCATTTGGTGGTCTATCTGAAGAAAGAATTATTTGTTTGTTTTTTTCATACAAAGAATTAAAGGCATGAAAAAACTCTTCTTGGGTTTTGTTTTTACCTGCAATAAATTGGATATCGTCAATAATTAACACATCAATAGAAGAAAGGTTTGATTTAAAAGACTCTATACTATTACTTCTTATTGCTGCCACTATTCCAGAAACAAATTTTTCTGAGGAAATATATTTTATTTTTTTCTTTTTTGAATCTTCATTTATTTTATTTCCAATGGCTTGAATTAAATGTGTTTTACCTAAACCAACACCTCCATATATAAATAATGGGTTATAAGTAAAGCCAGGGCTTTCTGAGACAGCTAAAGAAGCAGCGTGAGCTAATTCATTAAATGAACCAACTACAAAATTATCAAAAGTATACTTTGGGTTTAAATTAGTTTCTTTATTTACCTTAAATTCTTCAAACCTAAGTTGTTCTGTTTCTTCTTTTTCGTTCTGGATTAAAATTTTATTTAATATCTTTTTTGAAGAATAAGGGTTAATAATAAAACTAAGATCTTTAACCTTGTCGTCAATATCGTGAATAGCTTTTAGTATTAGCTTATTATATTTATTACTAAGCCACTCTTTAGAAAAAGCATTTGGAACAGAAATAGTTACTTTTTTATCTTCTATTGATATTATTTCAGTATTTTGAAACCAAGTAGCAAAATTAGCCTTAGAGACATGAAATTGCATTTGAGCTAAAACTGACTGCCAAAGTTCTTTATTGTCCATAATTAATTTATATTTAAAAAATATTTAAGATATCTCTATTTTTCTATTTATCCACAGCTTTGTCAAATAAGAACAAATACCCTATTACTGTTAATAACCTGTGGATAACTTGTGTTAGTTATTTTATTCTAAGACGCACAATAGTATTATAAAAAAATAAAACTAATTCGTCAAATTTGTGTATTTATAGTATTTTTATTTAAGCAAAAATCAGCTTGACTTGAACATATTTTTATACTAAGATAACTGTATTATATATTAATCAAATAATTATACAAATATGAGCCAAACTTATCAACCAAAAACAAAAAAAAGGAAGAGAGTTCATGGATTTAGGAAAAGAAAACTAACCAAAACAGGCAGAACTGTTGTTAAAAAAAGGAGACAAAAAGGCAGAAAAAAATTGTCTGTTTAATTTAAGTTAGAAATTATGTTGCCAAAAATAAATAGAATAAAAAAAAAGAAGGATTTTGAAATAATTTCTAAAAACGGTAAAAACATTAAAAGTAATTTATTTATTTTAAAAGTTTTGCCTAATAATTTTGGAATAAGCAGGTTTGCTTTTGTTATTAGCCAAAAAGTTTCAAAAAAAGCAGTTGTAAGAAACAAAATTAGAAGAAGG
>CAIWKF010000107.1 GCA_903913175.1 Candidatus Staskawiczbacteria bacterium | reverse complement strand
CCAAGCAATAGTTCTTGCTCCTGGCAGTATTGAGCCGTATATTATCATATGGCTTCCATTATACTTTCCTTTCATAATTTTAGAAGAGCTAGGTGTATCATATCATATGAACCAGCGCATCTTGTTGCTTTTGCGGCGTAATCTGACATAATAAATATAAGGAGCTAAAAAGACAAGTGAAAACATGGTATTGCATATTTTCACTTGACATGCTAAAATGAAAATATAGATATTTAAATTTTCACCATGAATCAAGAATTTAAAGCAGGCACATATAAACAACAGCTGGAGTATAAAAGTTTTAGTCCAGCCTTAGTCAACAAGTCATTTGAATGGAAAGATAAAAAAATTAACATGCTTTCTGACGAAGCAATGCGTTTTTTAGGTGAACTTAACGCATATTCAACCCTTGTGCCAGACGTAGACTATTTTATAAAGATGCACATTGCGAAAGAAGCTACGACTTCAAGCAGAATTGAAGGAACCAAAACCGCCATTGATGATGTATTGAAAGTAAAAGAAGATATTGATCCGGAATGTCGTGATGACTGGAAGGAAGTACAAAACTACATTGAGGCAATGAACCATTCTATTAAGGAATTAAGAAATCTTCCATTATCTATGCGTTTATTAAAAAACGCGCATAGAATTTTGTTGTCCGGAGTTAGAGGTGAACACAAAACACCAGGTGAAACAAGAAAGAGCCAAAACTGGATTGGTGGCTCAAATTTAACCAATGCATTTTTTATTCCCCCTCACCACGATGAAATACCGGAGTTATTGTCTGACTTGGAAAAGTTTTGGCATAACAAAAATCTTGATATACCATTTTTGATAAAGGCAGCGATTAGCCATTATCAGTTTGAAACAATTCACCCGTTTTTAGATGGAAATGGCAGGATAGGCCGATTGCTTATAACCCTACAACTCGTTGATAGTAAAATACTGCAAAAACCAACACTATATCTTTCTGACTTTTTTGAAAAACATAAAGGATCGTATTATGATGCTCTAACTCTTGTCAGAAATTCTAATAATATTGAGCAATGGATCAAGTTTTTTCTTTCTGGTGTTATTGAAACCGCGCAAAAAGGAAAAGAAACTTTTGAAGCAATAGTTTCGCTTCGTCAGAACTATGAAAAGAGAATAATGAAAATGGGACGCAGAGCAGAGCTTGGGCAGAGATTGCTTATTGCGTTATTTTCTAAACCCATAATGAATGCGCAAGAAATAACAAAGACACTTGATATTTCCTTTGTGGCTGCAACAAGGCTTATAAAACAGTTTGAGCAGAAGAATATTTTAATGGAGACTACCGGTTTTTCACGAAACCGTTCATTTGAGTTGTCCGAATATGTTGAATTATTCAGAAAATAAACATAAAATAGATTAAAGTAATTATGGCAAACAGTAATCTTGCAAACGCCAAAAAAGTAAAGAATGATGAGTTTTATACTCAATACAGTGATATTCAAAAAGAAATTGAAGCGTATTTGGAATACAACTCCGATGTCTTTCGTGGCAAAGTGGTGTATTGCAACTGCGACGATCCGTTTGAGAGCAATTTTTTTCGCTATTTTGTGCTCAATTTTAATAAGCTTGGGTTAAAACAGCTTATTACCACCAGTTACAAGCCTTCCCCTGTAGCTAATACACAACTAAGATTGTTTGGTGATGATAAAACCATCACAAAATCAAAGGGCCGCCCAAAGGTAACCGCTAATAAATTTATTATCAATGAAGTGTCGGATATAGACGGCGATGGCGAGTTCAACTTGAAGGATGTTGCTAAACAGTTAAAGGCAAACAAACATAACGAATGGACGCCACTAGAGAAAGAAGGCGATTTCAGAAGTCCCGAGTGCGTAAAATTACTGGAGCAATCCGATATGGTGGTAACAAATCCGCCGTTCAGTCTATTTCGCGAGTATATAAAACAACTTGTTGCTCACAATAAAAGGTTTTTGATTATCGGCAACTTGAACGCAATTACCTACAAAGAAATATTCCCATTGCTTAAGGATAATAAAGTTTGGTTAGGTAATAATTACAAAGTCAATGCGGGCGCGATGTTTTTTGAGATACCCGAAAACATTGCAAATTTGGAACAAGTTCGCGAAATTAAAACAAATGAAAGCGGTAAAAAAGTTTATATCACCAGGGTGCAAGGTGTTCGTTGGTTCACTAATCTTGATCATGGACGCCGTCATCAAACGTTACCCCTTATGACTGAAGCCGAGATTATAAAGTTTGTAACAAAAAAACCTTTTGAAAAATACGACAACTACAACGCAATAGATATATCCTTAATAAAAAATATTCCGAGCGATTACGACGGTATAATGGGAGTGCCAATGAGTATTTTTGATAAGCATTCTCCTGAACAGTTCGAAATTTTAGGAAGTGATTATAATGTTAGAGAGGGATTACTTCCAAAATTAGTTAATCCTAAATGGACAGGTAAGTTAGACAGAGGTTATGTAAACAACAATAGACTTTTTACTCGAATATTTATAAAACATAAGAAAAAATAATATGAAAACAATTTTAAAAACCAATATTACTGTTAAAGAAATATGTGATGGGTTCGTCTATAACGAACTGGAGGGCAAAGGGTTATTTGGTTTGTCTGGGAAATTAACCATCCAACCAGAATACCAGCGTAACTATATCTATGCATCCGACGGTGGAAAAAGAGAAGTTGCTGTTATTGAATCACTACTTAAGGGCTACCCAATAGGCTTGATTTATTTTAATAAGGTTTCTGAAAATAATTTTGAGGTTTTGGATGGGCAACAGCGCATAACTAGTGTTGGGCGTTTTGTGAATGATAAATTTGCCATTAAGGATGAAAATGGTATGGAACAATATTTTAGTGGTATGGCAAAAGACAAGAAAGACAAGGTTTTGGAAGCAAATTTACTTATTTATGAATGCGAAGGAACAGAAAGCCAAATAAAAGAGTGGTTTAAGACGATTAATATAGCCGGAGTTCCGCTTGTCCCCCAAGAATTATTAAATGCGATATATTCTGGACCTTTTGTAACACTCGGTAAAGAAGAATTCAGCAACAGTCAAAATGCTAATATTCAAAAATGGAGTGCGTACATAAAAGGCAGCGCAAACCGACAGGCATTCTTTGAGAGGGCCTTAGACTGGGCGAGTAAAGGAAATATTGATGATTATATGAGCAGCCATCGCAACGATAAAAATATTAATGAATTAAAAAAATATTTCAATAGTGTGATCGATTGGATATCTAGTTTATTTACTGATGTAAAAGGTGAAATGTGCGGACTTGAATGGGGACGAATGTATGAGCAATATCACAAGAAAGCTTATAATCCTGCTAAAGTGTCAGCCGAAGTACAAAAACTTTATGGTAATCCTTATGTTGAGAACCGCAAGGGTATTTTTGAGTTTATTCTTGGTGATTCCGTCGATACAAAATTGCTTGAAGTTCGAGTCTTTGACGAAGTGGTTAAAAAATCTGTTTATGCTTCGCAGACTAAAAAAGCGGAATCTAAGGGAAAATCAAATTGTTCACATTGTGCTATTGGGCACGATGCTAACAAAAGTAAGATTTGGAGATTTGATGAAATGGATGCTGACCATGTAGCGGCATGGAGTAGGGGCGGAAAAACGGCGGCCAAAAATTGTGAGATGTTGTGCAGGACACATAATCGAGCAAAAGGAAATCGATAAAACAAATAAACAATTGAAAAATAAAAAGCATGGATGATACAAATTTTAAGAATAACCAAGAGAAAATAAAAAGAGGTAATTATTACAAATTCAATAAAAAGCCACTTTCAAAAGTGGCTTTTTTGTAGTAATATCAATCAATAAATAATAAATATTATGCTTAAAGAACTTATAGATAAATTTTATTTAGAGCAGGAAAAAAGGAAAGAGCAGGTTAGGTTTTATGTTACTGATGCGGGCAAATGCAGGCGCGCGGTTTTTTTTAAGTTTAAAAATGCGCCAAGAGAAATTACAGACGCTAGAATTTTAAGAATTTTTGAACATGGTGAGCATATTCACAGAAACATTTTTAATATTTTGTATCGCTTAAGAATTGGAGTGACTACAGAAATACCAATTCCACAGCAAGAAATAATTTCAGGCCGTGCAGATGCCATTTTATGCATAGAAAATGAAAACTATGTGTTGGACATTAAAAGCATAAATAGCATGCTATTTCGCAATTTAATCCAGCCAAAAGAAGAAAATATTTATCAAATTCAACTTTATTTACATTATTTTAAAATTCAAAAAGGAATTTTACTTTACATTGATAAAGATAGGCAAGAAATGAAAGAGTTTGTGGTAAATTATGACGCACCTATGGTAAATGGGCTTTTAGAAGATTTTGGTAAACTTAAAATTAAAGTACAAGAAAACAGCATTCCAGAGCGTTTGCCAGATTATCCTAAAAATTGGCAGTGTCAGTATTGCCAATTTAAAGACATTTGTAAATTAGCAGGTAAAGAGCTGTTAAATTGGGAAGATTTTAAGATAAAAATTGAAGAAAAGAAAGCAACTCTTAAGGAAAAATAAACCAATTAAGGGGTTATTTTTTCAGAAGAAAAGATTTGACCATCAGAAAAAATATAAAGTTTTCCAAATTGCGTATCAAAGTTTATTTTTGGATTTTTTAGATCAATTAATTCTCCATTTATAGTAGAAATTTTATCTGGCAAATCAACTATATTTATATTTCCTAGTTTATCAATTTCAGAGATTTTAATTTTATCTTTACTTTTTAAAATTATGTAGTCACTATTAAGCCAAAAACAATCAGTAATTTTTTCTGTAAATGTGTTTAAAAATATTTTTTTAGTTTCTGGACTTAAAACATAAAGCAAAATTTCATAGTCATTATAATAAAGTATTTTTTGACCATTTGGTGAAATTTTAAAATCTTTAACTGGGTTATAAAAGTTTTCTAAAATTTTTTTTTCTTGATT
>CAIWKF010000106.1 GCA_903913175.1 Candidatus Staskawiczbacteria bacterium | reverse complement strand
TTTGATATAAAATTAAAAGATAATATTAATATTCAAGATTCTAATAAAAATAATTTATTAGCTACAAACACAGCGTTGATTGCTGGAGTTAGTCAAGATTTTTCTATAAAAGTAAATTCAAAATTAGAAATTTCTCAAAAAGCTTTTTATTCAAATCAATCTGGAATTTCAAACTTTGGGCCAATTCCGCCAAAGTCTTCAGAACAAACAACTTATGTTGTGACATGGCAAGCAAAAAATTATGCCAATGATGTTAAAAATGTAAAAGTTAAGGCAGTTTTACCGCAGGGCGTAAGTTTAACGGGTTTTATTTCTCCCGAATCTGAACTTTCAAGGTTTACTTTAGACAGTGCTAGTCGCCAGCTTATTTGGTCAATTGGAGATGTAAAAGCAGGCCAGATTATTGAGCCAATGTCTTTTCAAGTTTCTATTACGCCACAAAATTCAGAACAAGGATCTGTAATTGATTTAATTGGTCAAGCCATAATTTCTGGTGAAGACCAATTTACTAGTTTGGTAGTTTCAAATACAGCTTCTGGTATAAATACAAATTTACCAGATGACTCTATTTACTCAAACAAAGGCACAGTTCAATAAAAAAATAAAAATTTAAATTTAAAAAATATGGTAGAAAATAAAAAAGAAAATATATTGATGGAGAAAATTGTGAGTTTTGCAAAACGAAAAGGTTTTGTTTATCCATCTTCTGAAATTTATGGAGGCTTTAGTGCAATTTTTGATTACGGCCCATATGGAGTGGAGTTGGCCAATAATATAAAAAATGCTTGGTGGCAATATATGGTGCAGTTTAGAGAGGATATTGTAGGACTAGATTCTGCTATTTTTATGAGCCCAAGAATTTGGGAAGCTTCTGGCCATGTGGGTGGATTTTCAGACCCCTTAACAGAATGTAAAAAATGTCATACAAGATCGCGTGTGGACCATTTACTAGAATCAATTAATGTTTTTGCAGATGAAAAAATGAGCATAGAAGAAATAAATAAATTACTTTCTGAAAATATAAAAAAAATAAAATGCCCTTTTTGTGGAAAATCTGATTTTACAGAAGTTAAAAAATTTAATTTACTTGTAAAATCTAATTTGGGAAATTTTACTGAAGACTGGCAAAAAGAACCTGTTTATTTGCGTGGTGAAACTTGCCAAGGAATTTATGTAAATTACAAAAACGTTTTAGACTCTAATAGGGTTAAAATTCCTTTTGGAATTGCGCAAATTGGAAAAGCCTTTAGAAATGAAATTACAGCCAGGCAATTTATTTTTCGCACTCGTGAATTTGAGCAAATGGAAATGCAATATTTTGTAAAGCCAGATGAAGAAATGCAAAGATACGAAGAATTAAAAGAATATAGGTGGAAATTTTTTACAGAATTTTTGGGTTTTAAAGAAGAAAATTTAAAATGGCATAAACATGAAAATTTGGTTTTTTATGCCAAAGAAGCTTTTGATATAGAATATAATTTCCCATTTGGATTTAAAGAACTGGAAGGTGTCCATGCCAGAGGAAATTATGATTTAACTCAGCACTCAAAATTTTCTGGCACAGAGCTAGATTATTTAGATATTGATGCAAAAGAGAAATTTATTCCTCATATTATTGAGTCTTCTAGTGGAGTGGGCAGGGCACTTTTGGCCAGCTTAACAGAATTTTATAATGAAGAAGTAACTGAAGGAGGCGAGGAAAGAATTGTAATGAAATTCCCAATGAAGCTGGCTCCAATTAAGCTAGCCATATTTCCACTTTTAAAAAATAAACCAGAGCTTGTGGGAAAAGCCAAAGAAATTTTTAATGAGCAGAAAAAATATTTTATGTGCGAATTTGATGACAACGGAAATATTGGAAAACGCTACCGAAGGCAAGACGAAATTGGAACCCCATTTTGTTGTACGGTGGACTTTCAAACTTTAGAAGATGGTACAGTCACTTTGCGTAACCGCGACACCATGGCCCAAGAACG
>CAIWKF010000105.1 GCA_903913175.1 Candidatus Staskawiczbacteria bacterium | reverse complement strand
TTTTATTTATAAAAATAAATGGAAGTCTTTCGAAAATGAAGGATTATTTAGAGCAAAACTTAATATTCCCTCGATACTACAAAGAAGAAAATTGCTTGAGATTAACAATTGGAAAACCGGAACAAAATGATAAAATAATTAGGTGTCTTAAAAATGTAAAAGAATAAATATAAAAAATTATGATAAAGGCAATTATATTTGATTATAACGGGGTGGTTAAGAAAATAAATAAATATTTTTTTGATGATGTCGAGTTAATTTTTAGTTTATCTGCAGAAGAAAAAGAAAATGCAAAGAAAGTGACCCGTGATCTTTTTGAGCAATTTGATAAGGGTTTATTAGATGAAGATAGTTTTTGGTTAAAATTTTCGCAACGCATAAATAAATCAATGCAGGTAAATGCAAAGGAGTTAGCCCGCAAGTTATTTAACGAACATTTCGAACTTTACGAAGAGGTTGTAAATATGCTTAAAAATTTGAAAACTGATAGATATGTCACGGCAGTTTTGTCGGACACTTTCCCTTATATGGCTGATATTATTCGTGAACATAATGGCTATGATTATTTTGATAAAGTTTATTTGTCCTGCGAAGTTGGTTTTGTAAAACCACAAAAAGAATTTTATGAGTTGGCTGTCAAAGATCTTGCTGTACTTCCGAGCGAATGCATTTTCATCGATGACAATGAAGATAATCTTTTGCCAGCTGAAAAATTAGGAATGAAAACAGTTCTAGCAAAAAAACCAGAGCAAATTGTAAAAGATATTTGGGCAATTATAAAATTGGAAAATGAAGTTTAAACTAATAGTTGAAATTTTTAAAAATTTATTGATTCCACAGAAGGGAAGTTTTCCCAGAACCATGTTCTAACTGCATCCCATCGTTCGCGCCATGAAATCCTGAATCATTTGTTCGGGATTTTTGTTTGATTTTGTATGACTGGTAACAGGATTTGAACTATCTCTTTAATTTTTGATGATTTTTTGGTATAGTAAAAATATGATTAATAAAATAGATGGTGACGATAAAAATCTTAGAAGAGCGTCAATTTTGATACCGTTTTTAAATAAAAATAATGAAGTTTTGGTATATCTTCAGAAACGTGCGAATGATGCCAAAAGGCACCCTGGATATTTTGGTTTGTTTGGCGGAGGGGCGGAAGAAAATGAAACTCCAGAAGAAGCACTGAAAAGAGAAATAAAAGAAGAACTTAATTTTATTCCAGAAGATTATAAATATTTAGGCAGGTATGATTCTGAGAGAAGTAGAAAAGATGTGTTTACGCTTGAAGTTACAGAGGATTTTGAAAATAAGATAATTGTATTAGAAGGAGAGCGTGGCCAATGGTTTAGTAAAGATGATTTGGATAGAATAAAAATAATAGAAAGTGATAGATTTATATCGCAGGTTTTTCTTAATTCCTTATAAATGTTAATTTTTAAAGACATGGTTTATTGCCTTGTTTTTGAATAAATTTTTTGTTGACATATTGCATAAAATGTATTAGGGTAATAATAGTTCGCCTAGAGTTTTTCTTGGCTTTGAAAACTTAACAATTCAAATAAAGGGGGCTATTGTGTCCAATGCTATCGTTTTTGACTGGGATGGCACGATTGTTTCGTGTGAAGAAAAGATTGATTTGGCAATAACCAAACTTTGTAAACAGTTTCCAGCGATTGCGAAACCATACAAAGATTCTGTCGCTAAAAAGACATTTTCTTCTGGATGGGTTCGGAAGGGTTTTACGGCGTCTTTGCCGGAAGATTACTTCACATATCATTTCGGTATTGTTGCCGAACTTATTGCTAAGGCAAAAAGCTTGGTAATAGATTCCGCCTGGTCAGTTATTCTTTCCACTTTCACGGAATCGTACCTTGAAGTGAACTCAAGAATATTGATTGATCTGGGTAAACTATACCAACTGGCAGAGCATGTCAATTTGTACATTGTCAGCAACTCGGAAATCAAAAACATCAAAGCAGAGGCAAAATCACTCGGCATTAAATGTGGCGTAATTACGTTCGTTGGAAATACTAAGAAGTATAACGTCGCTGGGGTAGAGTCTAGTGTTATTGGTATTTCAGCCAACCGGCCCAATTACCAAGCAACCCTTTCGAGGCTTCAAAAAAAACACGAAAACATCATTGTGGTTGGCGACAATTTCTCTCTTGATCTTGTTGCTCCGATTGCGATGGGTATTAGTGTTGCCTATGTTCCAAACCTACTGAGTCCAAAAATCATTATCCGATATGTCAAAAAAAACTGTATCCCTCATGGTACGATTAATGACATTTTGGATATCCTCATCAACAAGAAGGGAAGTTTGTCATGATCAGTTCACCAAATACCGTTTTGGCCAATAGTCTGGTGGATGCACTTGATATCATCCGTCCTCGGATTGAAATCAAAAAGCCTAGGGAAATCGTTTTCTCTGTGGGCACTCAGATCAATGGCATTCCGCACATTGGCACTTACATTGTGCAATGTGCAAGCTTCATCATGGCCAAAAAGGCCAGGGATAAATTTAACATCCCGACGAGTGTTGAATTCGGGGCGCTTGATAATGCCCCGTTCGACATCGTCAGAAGTAAGAGTAAGCACATCTACCAAAGGACATACCACCACGCTTCACCTCCGGAAATACTGGATAATCTGATTAACACTTACTACACCCAGTATTTCGGAAAACTCCAAGAGCTTACCGAAGTCACGTACAAGTGGTCCACTTACACGGACACTCAGGCTTCGTCTATATTCCGAAGGCACTTTCTGAAAACCCTGTCTTTAGCGGGAAAAATCGGTTGGTGCGTAGATCCTTCGCTTGGCACGTTGCGGATCAGGATTCCTTGTTCGCAATGTTTCTACGCTGAGAAGTACGCCGAACGCACCGAACTTCTTAAGTTTGACGCGGAATCGGCAACCTTTCAATGCATCTGCCTTAACCATGGCCTTTATGAAGCGGTTATAAAGACGGATAATCAGGACGATACCTATCTTGATCTGAATACCCTCTACCGCAACTTGATCAAGGAATCTTCCACGACGGAAGATATTGAAAAATTGTATGTCATGGTAAAAGGTGGCGACTGGGCTTTCAGTACCCAACTCGTTGATTGGGCACTTGGTGTGTTGGGGTACTCGTCGATACAAGTTCCCATGCGCATCTTTACGCCACAGATTGTGACTGAAACCGGTGCCAAATTGTCCAAGTCCCTTATTCGCCAAGGCGATATAAGTATGGAAGAAGTGCCTGAGTGGGTGATTGACATGGGCAAGTTCAAAGACCTCTACCCGAACGATTACATCGACTACATTATCTGGCTGGTGGAACAATTCTTGAGCCACCCGCGCCATATGTACCGGTCGTATTCGTATCAGGAAATCATTCGCATCCTCAAACTGAAAACTCAACAAAAGGAGAATCTCTATGAGTCGGAAAAGTAACAAGCGTGTCATGCGCATCTACAAGCAGTATTTTGACCTGATCAAGAATGGTTTAAAGACTATTGAAGTTCGGGTTGCTTATCCAGGGATGAGAGGTATCACGGTAGGCACGCTCATCGCCTTCAATGATGATCCTGTTTGTACTTGTCGGGTCACACGAGTCGCACTTTACAAGTCATTCGATGAGATGATGGTCACCGAAGATCCTGCAAAAATCCATCCTACACTGTCCGCTGACAATCAACTGGCCGACATTAAGCGGATTTTTTCGCCAGAAAAAGAAAAACTCGGAGTGATTATCTTCGAGTTCGAAAAAATCTAATTCTTTGAAGTTAAAATGTAAAAGCTCGTGGTTTCACAACCCCGAGCTATTTTTTTATATTAGTTTTATCTTTATTCCCAATACGGTATATTTTTCTTCCTGTTCTTTGGTGTAAAAAGTATAAATTGATTTAAGCAGGTCTCCTTTATCTGGGTGGCCAAAATAGTTAGTAGGGAAGTCACTGGCCAAATCAGTGAATGTTTTATAATTTAATAATCCCATCACTTCAGCTTTGACGGTTTCAGTTTGTTCTGGTTCCTTTTTAAATTCAATAATATCACCGATTTTTATATCTCGGCGTTTTTCATCATACAAACGTACTTCTATTGTTTTCCTCCCTTCCTTAATTTTGTCAAAGGGGAAAGGTTGTAACTTCATTATATGTAACATATATTTATTATGATTCATTTATATTAACATTAAACAAAAAATTTTAAAAGTGTAATATTGCAATTTTTAGATTCTTTAAACGTTTACACCTTTCGTGACCCTAAAGAATTCGCGCCAGATATTTTTGAAAAATTAACAAGTGACGGTTATAACTTTAAATGTCTTGGTGATATTACAAACGACTCTGGATCAACAACCTTATTATTTTTAAAACAAAGTGCTGGATATTTTACGGTAAATCCTAATCCCCACGACGGTCTTGGTGCATTGCATTATGCTCAAAAAATGAATTTTAAAATTTACTCAACATTAGATTTTTCAAAACTTGATTATGGAGACCACGGTCCGCATTTCCGTGGGTGGTACGTTGTATTGGGAAAATAAAATTGCAGAATAAAAATAGGGGATTAGGTTCTAATTAGATCTAATAACTGGTTGATTTCTTTAATAGTTAGCTCTGGATTAGGTAACGCCTTTTGCCAATCAAAGGTTCGGAAAGCGTCCAGCCATTCGCGCCCAGGATATTTTAGGTTTGAAAGAGGCTCTTTGTTGCCTCTTTTTGTTTATCTTTTTGCTCAGCTTGACTGGGAATCCAGAGCACTACTGTTGAATTTAGTTAGTAAAAGTAGTAAATTAAATGTAATATATTAATAAAATTATGGAAACAAAATTATTTGGGGATAAAAAATTAACAATTAGCCCGTTGTCTAAAAAAGATTTTAAATTTGCAAAAGAGTTTTTGGATTTTATAAATTCCTTGATTGAAGAAGATGCAAAAATATTAATAAATAAAAAAATAAATTTGAAAGAGGAGGCAGAATTTTTAGAGAAGGGGGTTAAGAGTATTCAGAATAAGAAAAAGGTTTATCTTATAGCTAAAGATGGTAATAAAGTTGTGGCAAATACCAGTATTGAGCTTGGTGTATATAAGAGAAATCATATTGGGAGATTTGCAATTGGAATAAGAAATGGGTACAGAGGAATTGGTTTGGGAACATATTTAATGCAAGAAATAATGAAATTAGCAAAAAAAGAATTAAGCCCAAACCTAAAAATTTTTCAACTTGAAGCTTTTGAAAATAATAAGCCAGCAATTGCTTTATATAAAAAAATGGGTTTTAAAATTGTAGGAAAAATTCCAAAACAAATTCAGTATAAAGGAAAATTAATTGCTGAATATATAATGATAAAAAATATATAACTATGGCAAAAATTAAAATAGCGGTCGGGACAACTTCCGAGCAAAAAATAA
>CAIWKF010000104.1 GCA_903913175.1 Candidatus Staskawiczbacteria bacterium | reverse complement strand
TTATTTTTTTAAATTTTAAACAAGATAAGGAAAATAAAATTTTAAATGATATTGTTAGTATAGAGCCAGAAAATGAAGTTTTACTAAAACCAGAAATAGTTTTTATACCAGAGACATTGACATGGAAGGAAGAGACAAATCAAGCAGAGTGGCAAGGCAGAGACTCATTTGGATATACTGTTTTTGATAATAAAATTTGGCTTATGGGTGGATTAAGTGCAGACCAGCAGGTTCTACAGCCAGGAATTGTGCAGTATGAGTTGGCACCTCATTTTAATGATGTCTGGAATACTGAAGACGGAGTTAGTTGGCAAAAAATTTCTGACAATGCACCATGGGGGCTAAGAAGATCAATGCAAATTGTAGACTTTAAGGGTAAAATGTGGCTTATGGGTGGCTGGGGGCCTAAAATAGGTTACAAAAATGATATTTGGAGTTCTGTAAATGGTCTAGATTGGAAAAAAGAAGTAGAACAAGCCAATTGGCCAGCCAGAGAAGGACACTCACTAATTGTTTTTGATAACAAAATATGGCTAATTGGTGGAATAAAATACGATGGCCATCAACTTTTTGATGATGTATGGTCTTCAGAAGATGGTATTAACTGGATATTGGTTACAGAAAATGCACAATGGTCTGGAAGATGGGATCACGCTGTAACTATTTTTGAAAATAAATTATGGCTAACAAATGGCATGGATTCTGGCTCGCGTTTATATAATGATGTATGGTCTTCAGAAGATGGAAAAACATGGACAGAAGCTGTAAAAAACGCACCATGGAAAACTCGTCAAGGAAATAATATTTTTGGTTACAAAAATAAGCTATGGATTATTGGTAGACTAAATATTGCAATTGAAGGTGGTGAAAATGATGTTTGGTTTTCAGAAGATGGAACCAATTGGCAAAAAACTGATGTAAACCCAGAATGGACTGGCAGAGAAGATTTTGGAGCTTTAATTTTTAATGACAAAATTTGGGTTTTTGGTGGTATGGACAAAAATTGGAAATGGCGCAACGATGTTTGGTCAAGTGAAATAAATTCACCCCAATAAAATAAAAAAGAGCGAGGCAATTGTCTTTTTTGAGCACGCGGGTGCCCCGTAGAGAGGCCGTGGCGCGCAGAAAAAGATTATTGCCGAGCGTAATTTTACTAAAAATGACACAACTTACATTTAATGTAATTAAAGTTTTAGGACTGGCTGCTGTTTCTTCAGCTTTTGCTGCTTTATGGGCGCCAATTTTAATTAATTTTTTATTTAAACATAAGCTTTGGAAAAAATCTGCTAGAACTAAAGCAATTTCAGGCGAAGATGCAGTTATTTTTAATTCTCTACATAAACAAAAAGAAATTAGCACTCCACGCTTTGGTGGTTTGTTAATTTGGGTTACAACTACTGTTTTAATTTTTGCTGTTTATATTTTAAGTTTAATTTTTCCACAACTTTCAGGACTAAACTTTTTATCACGAGGTCAAACATGGATTCCTGTTTTTACTTTAGTGACCGCATCACTGCTTGGACTTTTTGATGATATTTCTGTTGTTTCAAATATAGGAAAATACATTGGAGGAGGAATGTCCTTTAAAAAAAGGCTTTTTATGGTTGCGCTAATTGGCTTGATTGGTGCCATGTGGTTTTATTTTAAACTTGATTTTAGTACAGTTTATTTACCATTTTTTGGAAATGTAAATTTGGGTATTTTTTATATTCCATTTTTTATTATAGTTATGATTGGTTGTTGGTCTGGAGGAATAATTGATGGTTTAGATGGCTTAGCAGGAGGATCATTTGCCTCAATGTTTGGAGCTTTTGCTATTATTGCTTTTTCTCAAGGTAAAATTGATTTAGCTACTTTTTGTTTAGTAATTGCAGGCACCTTGTTTTCTTTTTTATGGTTTAACATTCCTCCTGCTCGTTTTTATATGTCAGAAACAGGAAGCCTAGGATTAACAGCTACATTGTCTGTAGTAGCATTTTTAACAGATTCAGTTTTTGTTTTACCAATTATTGGTGGACTTTTAGTTTTAGAAGTTAGCTCGGTTATTATTCAGTTATTAAGTAAAAAATTTCGCCACAAAAAAATATTTTTATCTACTCCAATTCATCATCATTTTGAAGCCATTGGTTGGCCCGCCACCAAAGTTGTTATGCGCGCATGGATCATTGGCATAGTTTTTGCCATCATCGGCGTAGCAATTAGATTAATAAGTTAATTTATATAAATGGAAAAGATTGATAAAGCTATAAATTTTGAATTTACAGATTATGAATTCAATCCGCAGGAAAAACGGGCGAGTTTTAGTTATAAAACGGAATTTGAGGGCAGGGAGGCAATTGTTTGGAAAGAAGAGATAATTTTACCAGAAATTTCACAAGACATTTTAAATGAACTGCAAGATAAACCCAGTACTAATAATTTAGTGTGGGGGGAATCTAATGCTACAAGTTTGACAATTGAGAAAATTTTGCAAAGTTTACATATAATTTTAGGCATAAGCTACTGGAAATTCTATTGCCCGCCCGCCGTAACTTTCGCAAAAGTGAAGGAGGGTGCGACTGGCAAGTCTTATTGTGCGACACAATTAACTAAAAATCAGGCTGAGTTTTGGAATACAATTTACAAAAAAGGATTGGGCGAGTTCTTTTATAGAAATAATTTAAATCCAAATAAATCCCCAAAATTTCCGTATGATAATGAAAAGAAAATTCTTCGTCATTGCGAGAAGGTCGCAGCCGACGAAGCAATCTTTACGACTAGATTGCCACGTCGCTCGCTGGCTCCTCGCAATGACGATACGAGATATTTAGTTGGAGTGAGTGGAGGGAAAGATTCAATTGTAGGCGTAGAGCTTTTAAAAGAAGCTGGTGAAAACTTAACCGCGTTTTATATAGAAACTTTGAATTCCAGATTTCTCGGAAATGACAACGAAAATAATAAAGAAAATATAGAATCAAATTTAGTTGATAAAGTTACAAAGCTAACTGGACTGGCGCAATTAAAAATTCAAAGAATTTTAGATCCAAAAGTTTTTGAAAAACATCAGTATAATGGCCACATTCCAATTTCTGCAATTTATGCATTTTTAGGAATTTTTGTATCTGTGTTATATAAATATAACGGCTTTGTTGTAAGTAACGAATATAGTAGTAATTTTGGAAATGCAAAATACAAAGGCTTAGAAATAAATCACCAGTGGTCAAAAACTTTTGAATTTGAAAAAATGTTTTCTGATTATGTAAAAGAATTTATAGAACCAAATTTGGAATACTTTTCGTTACTAAGGCCTTTTTACGAAATAAGAATTGCAGAAATGTTTGCCCGCTTTGAGGCAAGGCATGGTCAATACCCAAAATATTTTTCTAGTTTTTCCAGCTGTAATGCTAACTTCAAATTGAGTAGCACTTCGTCATTGCGAGAAGGTTCGCAAACCGACGAAGCAATCTCAACTACTAGATTGCCACGTCGCCCGCTGGCTCCTCGCAATGACGGCGGCGAAACTAACCTTTGGTGTGGAAAATGTGCTAAATGCGTTTTTGTGTTTACTTTGCTTTCAGCATTTTTAAATAAAAAAGAATTACTAAATATTTTTAAGAAAAATTTATTTCAAAACCAGGCCTTACTGCCATTATTTAAAGATGTTTTGGGTTTAGGTAATTTAAAACCTTTTGATTGTGTTGGTACTTTTGAGGAAGCGCAAACTGCATTTAGAATGGCCAGTAAAAATTATAATAATGATTTTATTGTCATTCAGTTAGTTAAAAAAACAAAAATTTATCCTGAAGTTTTCAAAACGCAAGCAGAAAGCAATATTCCTGAAAAGTTTAAATTCTTGGGAATGAAAAATGCTTTAATTTTGGGATATGGCAAAGAGGGGATTATAACAAAAAAATATTTACAAAACTTTTATCCAAAATTAAAAATTGGCATTGCAGATAAAAAGCTTGATGGTAAAAGTTATTTAGAAAAGCAAAATAATTACGATATTGCCATAAAAACTCCAGGCATAAATAAAAACCTAGTTACAATTCCATACACCACTGCTACAAATATATTTTTATCAAAAGTTTTAGGTAAAAATTTAATAATTGGTGTAACTGGCAGTAAAGGTAAAAGCACTACCACCTCTTTAATTTATGAAATAGTCAAAGCTTCGGGTAAAGATGTGCGTATTCTAGGTAATATTGGCTTACCCATGCTGGGGGCGCTCTTAGAGCCAATAAACCCTGAAACAATTTTTGTTTTAGAGCTTTCTAGCTATCAACTAGATGATATTAGGTTTTCTCCAGATATTTCTGTAGTTACTAATTTGTTCCCTGAGCACATGGATTTTCATGGCAATTTAAAAAATTATTTTGAAGCTAAAAAAAATATTATAAATTTCCAAACCCTACCTTTAGACGGGCAAGCTAAAAAATATTTTATTTATAACCCAAAAAATAAAATTATGACCAGTTGGCTTAAGGATTATAAGGGAAAATCTGTGGCATTTTTAGAAAATAATTTAAAATCAAATTTATTAGGCCAGCACAATAAAAGCAATATTGGTGCTGCTGTAGAAGTAGCTAAAATTTTAAATATTTCAGAAGAAATAATATCTAAAACAGTTGAAAATTTTAAGGGTTTGCCTCACCGCCTAGAATTTGTGGGCGAATTTAAACAAATTAAATTTTACAATGATGCCATTTCCACCACGCCAGAATCTACTATTATGGCTATAAAATCTTTGTCTTTAATATCAAAAATTGGTACTATATTTTTAGGTGGACAAGATAGAGGTTTTAATTTTATTAAGCTTGAAAAATTAATAAAAAAAGAAAAAATTAAAAACATTGTTTTATTCCCAGATTCCGGCAAAAAAATAATTAAAAGCGCAGTTGGACTAAATATTCTACACACAAAAGATATGAAACAGGCAATAAAATTTGCATACAAATATACAGAAAAAGGCAGTATATGCCTGTTGTCTTGTGCTTCACCAAGTTATTCTATTTGGGAAAATTTTGAAGAAAAAGGTAATTTATTTAAAAAATTTGTAAAACAACTTTCTTGAAAAAACATATAAACTATCCATTGCTAATTACAGTTATCAGCTTGCTCTTATTGGGGTTTTTGTTTTTGTCTACATTATCTGCACCAGCATCACTTAAGGTTTTTGGTACTACAAATTTTTATTTATTTCACCAATTAAAAAGCATTATACCTGCATTAATTTTGGCAATTTTTGCTTTTTTAATTCCACTATCAACTTTAAAAAAAATTGCTCCGTGGCTTTTGCTTGTAAATTTATTTGCTTTGCTTTTAGTGTTTGTACCATTTTTTGGCTCGGGTTTTTGGGGTGCAAATAGATGGATTATAGTTGCTGGATTTGTTATTCAACCATCAGAATTTTTAAAAATTACTGCTATTTTATATTTATCTGCATGGATTTCCAGTAAAATTCCAGAGGTTGATAAAAAAAATTGGTTTTCTTTGGCTAAAAACCAATGGCACAGTTTTATATTTATACTTTTACCTTTTATAGTTTTTTTATCAGTAATTTCTATAATTTTAATCAAGCAACCAGACATTACAACCTTGGGTATTATTGGATTAACATTACTTGCAATATATTTTGCTTTTAGAACACCACTGTGGCATGTAATTTTGATAATTGCTTCAGCTATTGGTGGTCTTGCTATATTAATAAAGCTTGAACCATATAGATTAAGCAGGCTTTTAGTATTTATGCACCCTGAAACAGATCCTCAAGGAATTGGTTGGCAAATAAAGCAGTCCTTAATTGCCATTGGTTCTGGTGGGTTTTTTGGTAAAGGGCTTGGTATGTCTTCTCAAAAATTTGGTTTTTTACCACAAGCCATGACGGATTCTGTTTTTGCTATTATTGGTGAAGAAATTGGAATAATTGGATGCACTGTTTTAATTTTATTGTTTGTTTTATTTTTATGGTTAGGGTTTAAAATAGCAAAGAATTCTACTGATAAATTTGCACAACTTACAGCTGTAGGAATTACCTTTTTTATAACCTTGCAAGCCTTTATAAATATTGCCTCATCAATTGGAATTTTTCCATTGGGTGGAATTCCTTTGCCATTCTTTAGCTATGGCGGATCACACTTAATGACAGAATTAATTGGTGTAGGAATTTTATTAAATATTTCCAAAACGAATAAAAAATGATATATTAAACATATGAAAATACTTTTAGCTGGCGGAGGAACAGGAGGTCATATTCTTCCATTGGTTGCCATTATTAGAGAAATGCGTAGAATTTATAACAAAAACGACTTGGAGTTTTTTTATATAGGTCAAAAAGATGAATTTGGTTTAATACTTTTGCAGGAGGAAGGCGTAGAAATTAAAACAATTTTTGCTGGCAAAATACGCAGATATTTTTCTTTACAAAATATTATTGATATTGCCTTTAAAATTCCTTTGGGAATTATTCAAAGTTTTTTTCTGTTAATTAAAATTAGTCCAAATATAGTTGTTTCAAAAGGCGGTTCTGGTTCTTTTGCTATAACTTATAGCGCAAAACTCTTAAAAATTCCTGTAATTATTCATGAATCTGACATTGTTCCTGGACTTTCTAATCAATTTGCAAGTCACTGGGCAAAAAAAGTTTTAGTTTCTTTTCCAAAAACAGAATTTTTTGATTTATCAAAGGTTATTTTAGCTGGAAACCCAATAAGAAAAGAAATTCTTGAAGGAGATATTCAGCAAGCCAAGGAAATTTTTAATTTAACTTTAGAAAAACCAATAATTTTAATTTTGGGTGGATCGCAAGGCTCTCAAACTATTAATGATTTTATCTTGCTTATTTTAAATAATTTATTACAAAACTTTGAAATAATACATATTTCAGGTCAAAAAAACTTTAACGGAATAAAATCTGAGTCCGAGGTTGTTATTAATAAAGATTTTGAAAAATATTATCATGTTGCTGGTTTTTTAAATGAACAACAATTAAAACATGCTTATGCTTGTGCCAATTTAATAATTTCACGCTCTGGTTCTGGATCAATTTTTGAAATTGCAGCCTTGGGAAAACCAAGCATTTTAGTGCCACTACCCAGTGCTGCAGCAGACCATCAATCAAAAAATGCTTATGCTTATGCAAATACCGGAGCTTCTTTAGTAATAGAAGAAGCAAATTTAATTCCAAACTTTTTTATGGAAAAAATTAATTACTTGTTCACGGGCACTGAAAGATTACAAGAAATGAGTGACTGTGCCTTAAGATTTTCAAAACCCTTGGCTGCCCGCGCCGTAGCCCGCGAAGTTTTAGAATATATAATTCCTTAAAATATAAAAATGAAAAAAGAAAATTTACCACAAGAAGTTAGAGTGAGAATTGCGCCTTCACCAACTGGGCCATATCATATTGGAGGAGCCAGGTCTGCTTTATATAATTATTTATTTGCCAAAAAACATGGTGGCAAGTTTATTTTACGCATTGAAGATACAGACAAACAAAGATCAGAATTGCAATGGGCTATAGATGCCATGGACAGCTTAAAATGGCTTGGTATAAATTGGGACGAAGGTCCAGATATTGGCGGAGAATACGGGCCATATAAACAATCGCAAAAATTAAATGTTTATGAAGATTATTTAAAAAAACTTTTAGCTAATGGCAAGGCTTATTATTGCTTTTGCAGTGCAGAAGATCTTGAAGCCAGGCGTCAAGATCAAATGACTCGTGGTCAAGCTCCAATCTATGACGGTAGATGCTCAAGACTTTCTAAAACTGAAATTGAAAAAAATTTATCTGAAAATAAACCTTCAATAATAAGGTTTAAAATTGCCAGCAAAAAAGTGGGCTTTCACGACCTAATTCGTGGTGATGTAGAATTTGATACTGGGCTTTTGGGTGACATTGTTATTGCTAAAGACTTACAAAGCCCATTGTATCACTTTGTAGTTATTATTGATGACTTTGAAATGAAAATTAGTCATGTAATAAGAGGTGAAGAACATTTACCAAATACTGCCAGGCAAATTTTAATTCAAGAAGCTTTAGATTTTCCACAACCCATTTACGCACATTTGCCATTAATGTTGAATGCAGACCGAAGCAAAATGTCTAAAAGAAAAAATGATGTGGCAGTTTCTGAATACAAAAAAGCTGGCTATTTACCAGAGGCTATTGTAAATTTTATGGTTTTACTGGGTTGGAATCCTGGCACAGAAAAAGAAATTTTTACAATGCACGAATTGGAAAAAGAGTTTTCCTTAGATAAAGTTCAAAAAGCTGGTGCTGTTTTTAATGTTTTAAAATTAGACAACATAAATGGTTATTATATTCGTGAAAAATCGATTAAAAAACTAACTGAATTGTGTTTACCTTATTTTGTGGAAGCTGGATTTATTGAAGTGGGGGAGAGCGACCAAAAAATAAAAGCTACGGGCGAAGAAATAAGCAATTTAAAATTACAAGAAATTGTGCAGGCTTATAAAACAAGACTAAAAAAGCTTTCCGAAATTGTGGAAATGACTGACTTTTTCTTTAAAAATAAAGTTGAATTTGATAAAAACTTAATGAAATGGAAAGAAATGCAAGACGCAGATGTTAAAGAAGCATTGTTATTGTGCGACAAAACTTTAAGTGAATTTGAAATTTGGGACATCAAAAAAATTGAAGAGACTATGATGAGTAGGGCAGTGGATTTTAATTTACAAAAAGGCTATCCAGAAAAAAATCGCGGTTATATGCTATGGCCTTTGCGCGTGGCACTTTCTGGCAAGCAAGCATCTGCCAACCCATTTGAAATTATGCAAATTTTAGGTAAAGAAAAAACCCTCCAGCGCATTAAAGATGGAATAGAGCTCTTATAAATAAGAAATAAAAAAAATGAACTCGATGGCCAGCAAATGCTAGACCACCGAGTTATGGTTTTTTGACAAATTGTCCTAGAAACTTATCTTGATATTTCCGTTACCCGTGCGGGTAGAGAAGAATATCTTTACGATCTTGCCGGCGTAAGCTTTATTTTGATAAAACACCGACCCTTTTATAATCCAGCAGTCTCCGCTTACATCCTCACGACTTACTGAATTAATCAAAACTATGATGGGGTAGATTTCCCCGACCACAGAAAAATTAACTAAGTGACGGTTGTCACAACTACCGTGAAAGAGTGCGACCATTAAATCAAATTTTGATGGCCCATTAGTAATACGGAATTCCTGAGTACTCATGTTACACTCCTAAAAATCTCTTAACTTTAAAACAACAATTTGCAAATTACTACAATCGAACTACCTGCAGTAATCTAGTCATGTAAGCAATCCTGTGGAAAAGTGGATTATTAATTGATTCAAGCTTTCCAGCAAGATCATTCAATAAGTCGCAGATTTCGTCTCTTGCTTCTTTTGTTGGGTAACCTGTTTCTGAGATTTTTTTCAAAATCAAATCCCTTTGATTTGAAACCCCAATGCTGTTGTAATCATCACTACTAAATTCCTTTTTAATCCCTGTCAAAACCTCTAGTGAAGTGGCGTCACAGAACATTGAATTTCCTCCCAAACATGTGTGTTTTAATCTAAAGACCAAAGCACACGGCCAAGAATAAAAAACTATTTTAAGATTATCATAAAGTATCAAATTGTCAAGTTTATTGTGCGACAAACTTAGAAAAACATTAAAAACAAAAATTATGTTTAAAAATATTATAATTATATTAGCAATTATTGGGGCAGTAATTTTTAGCCAACAACCAATGTTTAAAGATTGGGGTAAAAAGACATATTCATGGATTGGGGCTAAGGTAGAGCCATATACATCACCAGCTGATGTTTGGCTAAAAAACAACATATACCCAAAGATAAGTGGGGAAGTGGACCAAAAAAAACAACTAATTAGTCAAGAAATTACTACACAAAAAAATAATATTTTAGAAACTACCGGAGAAAAAATTAAAAATTATTTTTCAAATTTAATTGATTCAGTTTTTAACAAAGATGCAACAGTTAAGTCAACATCATCAATATCAGATTCCCTAAATTCTGAAAATTCTAATATTTCTCCTGCTGTTCAAAAATGCATTGAAACCTGCCAAAGGTAGGCTAAGAAGGGTATTGACTCGAGTTTTGGCATAGATTATGATAGACATATACAATTACGCATAATTATAGTTAATAGTAATTTACGAGGTCTAGGAATAGACTGTTTAACAAAATTTAATCAAATGGAGCAAAGTATTATACCAATACAAAAGCATATAAATAATTTTTTAGACTGGATTGATGTAGAAAAAGGTTTATCATCTAAAACTCAAGAAAATTATAAAAGATTTTTAGATAGATTTTTATTTTGGTTAAAATCTAGTAATTTAGAAGCTCTACTTCCCCACCAACTAACACCAGAACATATTTGGGATTATAGGGTTTTCCTTTCTCGGCAATTTACTACAAATAAAGGTCAGCCACTTAAAAAGAACACTCAAAACTACTATCTAATAGCCTTAAGAGCCCTTTTAGGCTACTTTTTAGCTAAAGACATAGTTTCACTGCCTCCAGACAAAATAACTCTTCCTAGGGCAGATAAAGAGCGAACTGTTAAGTTTTTATCTCTCGATCAGCTTGAAAAACTTTTCAATGCGCCAAATGTAAAAACTGAGGCAGGATTAAGAGATCGCGCAATGCTAGAAACCTTTTTTTCAACTGGTATGAGAATTTTTGAACTAACCTCTCTTAATAAAGAACAAATCAAGGTGATGCCAGGAGTTAGTGAATTAGAGCTTGGCATTACAGGTAAGGGTGGGCGCGCCAGAACTATATATTTTTCAAAAAACGCTATTAATTGGCTAACAAAATATCTACAAATTCGCAAAGATAATGAAAAGGCCTTGTTTATAAATTATCGTGGCAGAAAAACCGCTTCACGGCGTCTAACTTCAAGTGCCATAGAAAAAATTGTTAAGAAATATATTATTATGGTTGGTTTACCAATTACAACCACACCACATACATTAAGACATAGTTTTGCAACTGATCTTTTAAATCAAGGAGTTGATATTAGAATTGTGCAAGAGTTCTTGGGTCACAAAAGCATTTTAGCTACTCAAATATATACACATGTAACGAATAAACGACTTAGGGATGTCCACAAAAAGTTTCATGGTAATACACAAAATAATGAATAATTTAAGTTCAAAATTATCTTCTGAATATATTTCTGGGTTTGTTGATGGCGAAGGTTGTTTTGGACTACAATTTAGAAAAGATATTCGTCATAAGCGGCTTAGCACACCTGTTTATTATTCGTGGAAAGCGCAGTTTACTATTTGTGCCAGAAAAGACGAACTCGAGTTATTTAAAAGAATAAAAGACTATTTTGGTTGTGGAAATATTTATAACGAATTAGATAAAGAAATACACTATTGTGTATCAAAAATTGAAGAATTAGAAAATATTATTTCACCATTTTTTAAAAAATATCAATTGCAAGGAAAGAAAAAATTCGACTTTATTCTGTGGGCAGAAGCAATTAAAATAATTTTAAGAAATAAAAAATTAAAAACTAATGTACAAAAAGGTTTGCATGGCTTTCAAAAAACAAATTGGAATGAAAATGATTTAGTGAGACTATTAGAAATACATACTGAAATGCAGAAATATAAATCAAAACGCCCAATTGGATTTAAGCATATAAACATGGCTAAAAAGTCAGCCTAGATTTCAGTTTTATTTTATGTCGCACAATAAAAATAGCTATTGTCGCACAATTATAAATTTGATATAATTAAATAAAATAAAGCATTTGAAGCGAGGTAATGAATTTTTTCGAGAAGAGGGTGCCCCGTTAGAGAGGCTCTCCTCGCAGAAAAAAATTATTGCCGAGCGAAAAAATAATGGCAGAAGATAAAAAATTTAATATTATTGCATTGGTTAACCAAGATGGGTGTTTTGATTTACAATTTAGAAAAGATGCTAGGCACGAGCGAACTAATACGCCAACTTATTATCGCTGGAAAATGCAGTTTATAGTTACTTCTAGCAAAACACAAATAAAAACCTTAGAAAAAATTAAAGAAATTATTGGTTGTGGGAAGATAAATATTTCTGGAAACCAAGCAAGATATTCTGTGCAAAAAATAGATGAAATAAGCACTATGATTATTCCGTTTTTTAGAAAAAATGCTTTAGCGGATAAAAAGAAAAAAAACTTTGAGCTTTGGCAAAGAGCAGCATTAATTATTCAAAAGAATAAAGGCAAATCATTGCTTAAGTGGAAAAGAAATGAATTCTTACAATTAATTGAACTTCAAAAATCTTCATTAAAATATAAAGAAAATTCTAGAGAGCCAAAATGGATAAAATATGCACAAGATTTAGCAAAAAGCATTCCAAGTATTTAAAATTAAAAAGACTCTGCAAATAGAGTCTTTTTAAAATACATGTGTCGCACAATATGAATATATTACAAATTATTTACCAAACCTTCTAGATCTTTTATCAAATTCCTCTAAGGCAATATTTAAATCATTTTCTGTAAAATCTGGCCAAAACTTTGGCGAAAAATATAATTCAGAATATGCAGCTTGCCATAAAACAAAATTAGACATACGCATTTCACCACCTGCTCTAATAATTAAATCAGGATTTGGTAAGCCAGCAGTAGACAAATAAGATTCAAATAACTGCTCATCAATTTTTTCAACAGTAATTTTTTCTGCAATAATTTTTTTAATTGCTTGCAAAATATCCCACCTACCGCCATAACTTATGGCGAAATTTAATTGTAAATTTTTATTATTTTTTGTTATTTCTTCTGTTTGCATAACAGCTTCTTGTAAAGATTTTGGCAGTCTTTCCTTTTGACCAATAACTTTGACACGAATCCCCTCTTTAGCATACTTTTGCAAATTATCTGTCAAACCTTTTTCTAAAAGCTTCATTAAGTAAGCAACTTCTTCTGGGCTTCGATTCCAGTTTTCAGTAGAAAAACCAAAAGCTGTAAGAGTTTTTACTCCACTATTTTTACACCATAATGAAAAATCAACTAAATTTTCGTAGCCCTTTTTATGGCCTTCTAGGGTTTGTAAACCCTTTGCTCTGGCCCAACGCCTATTGCCGTCTGGAAATAAAACTATATGTTTTGGAATATTCATAAATTTTGATTAAATTTTATATGTCGCACAATAAGAAACCACAACTGGTGTTTTATTTTGATTTCTACCCACAATAAAACCCACAGCAAATGAAAGAATAATTAACAGAAAAATTATACTAAATAGTATTATATCGCCCTTATAGGCTTTGACAAAATCTTTAATTTTTGCTAAGATAAAAAGTAGGTTCATAAAGTTTTTAAAGTTTTAAAGTTTTAAAGTCGTCTTTTGACCTTATAACCTTATAAACTTTTGACTAAGATAATATGTCAAAAACAAAAGCAAGTGGAGTTAGTAGGCTTGGCAGAGATTCTGCAGCTCAACGACTAGGTGTAAAAATTAACTCAGGAGAAAAAGCAAAAATTGGAATGATTATTATTAGACAAAGAGGAACAAAATTTCTTCCTGGAAAAAATGTTAAGCTTGGTTCTGATGATACAGTTTATGCCATGAAAAACGGTGTTGTTAAATTTACTACAAAAAAGAAAGATCTATTTAATGGCAAGCAAAGATTAGCTAAAGTTGTAAATATTATAGAAGAAATTGTTAAAACAAAATAATAAATTTTTAAAAAATCCGCCTAAAAAAGGCGGTTTTTTTATAACATTATTTATTTATTATCTTTTTTTACGCAAGCTTTAATAAACTCTTTAAATAAAGGGTGTGGTTTTAGCGGTCTAGATTTAAACTCTGGGTGAAACTGAGTAGCAACAAAAAATGGATGTTTTGGAAGCTCAATAATTTCAATTAGATCTTTTTCTGGGTTTGTTCCTGCTATTACCATGCCGTTTTTTTCTAAGAGTTCTTTATAATTATTATTAACTTCATACCTGTGTCTATGTCTTTCTGAAATTAAATCCTGCCCATAAGCCATTGCACTAATGGTTTTTGGCTTTAGTTTGCAATCATAGGCTCCAAGTCGCATTGTACCGCCATACTTTTTTTCTTTAAGCAAAACTTTTTGCTCTGGCATAACATCAATAATAATATTTTTTGAATTTTGTTTAAATTCTGCAGAAGTAGCATCTTTTAAACCGCAAACATTTCTTGAGAATTCAATAACTGAGAGTTGTAATCCAAGGCATAATCCAAAAAATGGAATGTTATTTTTTCTACAGTATTCAATAACTTTAATTTTACCTTCTATTCCCCTATTTCCAAACCCGCCTGGAATAATTATACCAGCAAATTTTTTAAGTTCATTTAAAGATTTTGAATTTTTTTCAAAATCTTCAGAAGAAATCCAAGAAATTACTGGTTTCATATTTTGAGAAAATGCAGCATGTTTTACTGCCTCAATTACTGAAATATATGAATCAGCTAAAACAAAATGTCCGGTTTCAAAATATTTACCAATAATTCCAATTTGAATTTCCTTATGACCATTATTTATTTTGTTTACCAATAATTGCCAATCTCTTAAATCACTTGTTTTGCTTTTCATGCCAAACTTTTTTAAAATACGGTTACCAATATTCTCTTTTTCAAAATTAATTGGAATTTCATAAATTGAATCAATATCTGGAGCAGAAATAATATCTTCATAAGATACATTACAAAATATTGAAATTTTCTTTTTCCTTGGTTCATCTATTGGCAAAACTGATCTTGCTAAAATCATATCTGGCTGAATTCCTGCAGAATTTAAAGTTCTAACAGCATATTGGGTTGGCTTGGTTTTCATTTCTCCAAGTTTTGCAGGAACTGGTAAAAAACTTACTAAAATAAAAAGCACATCTTTTGGACGGCTAATTTTAAGCATTCTGGCGGCCTCTAAAAATAGCATATTTTGGTATTCTCCTACTGTTCCCCCTATTTCAATTAAAACAAAGTCTGCTTTGCTTCTTTTGCCTGCACTATTAATAACAGAGATAACTTCATTTGGAATATCTGGTACAACTTCAACGCATTTTCCATTATAACCTAAATTTCTTTCTCTATTTATAACTGCCTGATAAACTCTGCCTGTTGTTAAATAATTTTCTGTATAAATATTTTCATCCAAAAATCTTTCGTAATTTCCAACATCTTGGTCACATTCAACTCCATCTTCAGTTACAAACACCTCACCATGCTCTACAGGATTCATGGTTCCAGCATCTACATTTATATATGGGTCAATTTTTATAGCAGTTACCTTAAACCCTTTACTTTTAAGGATTCGCCCAATTGAGGCTGTGGCAACCCCTTTGCCAACCCCAGACATCACACCACCTGCTACAAAAATATACTTCATTTAATTTATAATTAAAATTTATAATTATTCTTCTTCCGCCTCAGTTTTTGCTTTACCCTCAGCAGAAATTGTTAAAGAAATTTCTACCTCTAAATTATGATCTAAATTTACCTTAATTGGAAATTCTCCTAAATCTTTTATTGGTTCTGAAAGTTGAATTTGAGATTTTTTAACACTAAATCCTAATTCTTTTAATTTTTCAGAAATTTTTTGAGCATTTATTCCTTCAAATAATTCTCCGTGTTGTCCAACCTTTACAATAATGTAAATATCTAATCCATCAATTTTAGATGCGGTTTCTTGAGCTTTTATCAAGTCCTCTTCTATTTCTTTTTCAATAACTTCTTTTTGTGAATCTAGCCATTTTAAAGCTGTTTTTGTAGCTAATTTTGCTAACTTTTTAGGAATTAAAAAGTTTCTAGCATACCCAGTTTTTACCTCTTTTACTTCATATTTTTTACCCACATCCTCAATATTTTCTAAAAGAATTACTTTCATATTATTTTGATTAGTTTATATTTTATAATAATATCTTACTTTATTTCCGCTATAATTTCAAGGGCTTTATCCAGTTGTGGGTCTTTTTTACTTTCTATGTCTAAATCTGTCATTTCAACTTTTATATCTGGACTTAGACCAACCTCAGATATAGAACTTCCTTTTGGAGTAAGCCATTTGGCAATTGTAATTTTTAAAAATGATCCATCACTTAAATCTACAACTTGCTGAACTGATCCTTTTCCAAAAGATTTTTGACCAATTAATTTAATATTTCTATTATCTCTTAAAGCTCCTGCTAAAATTTCAGAAGCTGAAGCTGAGCCTTCATTTATTAAAATAACAATTGGATAGTCGGCCAAACTTGCATTTCCTTGTGTTTTATAAATGGTTTGTGGTTTATTTTTGCCAAAATCTTCAACAGTTACAGTTTCACCTCTTTGCATAAACCAACCAGCAATTTCCTGAGAAGTTTCCAAGTATCCTCCGGGATTATTTCTTAAATCTAAAACAATTTTTTGTGCTGAAGAATTGATAATTTCTATAGCAATTTTTTTAAAGTCTTCTGACAAGGGCTGGTCAAATTGATTAATTTTAATATAAGCTACATCTGTGCCTTTTAATTCCCATTTTACAGAATCAATTTTAATTGTGGCCCTAGTAATTTTAAAATCCTTTGTAGCGCTAAATCCTTCTCTAAAAATTGTTAAAGTTACATTTGTGCCTTTTGGTCCACGAATCAAATTTACAGCTTCATCAGTTGTCATATCACCTGCATCTTTTCCATTAATTTTAATAATTGAATCACCTGCCTTAATTCCTGCATTTTCTGCTGGACTTTTTTCTAATGGAGAAATTACAGTTAATTGATTTTTTTTAATGCCAATAACTGCTCCAATGCCCTCAAATGAACCAGCTAAATCTGAATTAAATAATTTGGCTTGTTCTGGATTAAAAAAATCTGTATAAGGATCACCCAATGATTTTGTCATTCCTTCTATGGCTCCATAAACAATTTTTTGATTGTCTAATTTTGCTGGGTCAATAAAGTTTTCCTGTAATTTGTTATATGAATCCCAAAATAAAGACATATCAATATTTTCTAAGGCACATGACTTGCAAACAACCTGAATTTTTCCAACAAAAAAACCGCTAGCAAAAAAACCTGCAAACAAAACAAATAAAACAATTGGGTATAAAAACTTTTTATTTTTTTCAAACATGAATTTATTAAAATATTTATTTAATAC
>CAIWKF010000103.1 GCA_903913175.1 Candidatus Staskawiczbacteria bacterium | reverse complement strand
TTTAGTTTTTTATAATTTTCTCAAAAAAATTACTCAAGCAAAATTTACAGATAATCAAATTAATGACTTGTTGAGTATTTATTACTCAAATAAAAAAATTGATTCAGAAATATTAAAAGAATTATTTTACGCTTATATTGAAGAAAAAATTAGGAAAAGCGATTTATCTTTAATGTCAGCTGTTATTACAGATATAAATGAAAAAACAGTTGATATATTTATATTTTCCCTTAAATTAAATTTGATTAAAGATTTATTACTCCAAGAAGCAAAAATTACCCAAAGTGTAAAAGCTCAACAGCTAGAAGACTTGAATCAACTTTCTTTGGCTTACGATAAAATATCGATTCAAGCAGCTTATGCGACACGAATTAGTGGTGCGTTGCTTTCGCTTTTATTTTTTGAGAAGTTAGAAGGTGGTAACACTAATTTTATTGCCGATAGCACGAAAATATTTTTAGAAGGCTTAGTCAAATCATATAAAATTCTTTCAAAGAAAGGGATTGAACCTAACCAGATTTTTATGCTTTTATTTTCTGAAAGTATTAATCAATCAATCACAAGTTCCGCTGGTGCAAGTTATGAAGACAGAATAAAAAATATACTTATTTCTATTGGTGTGCCAAACGAAAATATTGTTAAGGTCCATGACGAAAGTGATAGTTCTACAGAGTTTGATTTTTTCTTTAGTCATAAAAATAAAAAGTATGGTATTGGGGCGAAAAGAACTCTTAGAGAAAGATATAAACAATTTATTAAAACTTCACATATGGCAAAAATTGATGTTATGATTGAAATCACTTTGGGAACAGATTTGCGAGAAAATATCGCAAACGCTATAAGAGATCATGGAGTTTATTTATTTGTTGCAGACGAGATTTATGTAAGTAAAAAATATTTACAAAAAATAAAGGGTATTTTCCCAGCGAGCAAGCTTAGTTTGAGTATGCTTGAAAAATTGTCATAAATAAAATATGGAAGAAAATTTATCAATTGAGCAAAAAGAATTAATTAATTTATTAGATAAAAAAACTGAAATGGTGGCTATGTTGGCGCCAAGTTTTATTGTAGATTTTGATTATCCAGAAATTATTGGCATGCTTAAAAAACTTGGATTTAAATATGTGGTAGAAGTTACCAAAGGAGCAGAAGAAACCAACAGGCAATTATTGGAACTTTTGGAAAAATATCCTAAAAAGCGTTGGATAACCAATCCTTGCCCAGCAGTTGTCAGACTTATTAAAAGTAAGTACCCCCAGCTTTTAGAGTATTTAGCACCAATAGATTCACCAATGTCTGCCACTGCAAAAATTGTGAACAAAGAATACCCTGGTTTAAAAAAAGTATTTTTTGGGCCATGTGTAATGAAAAAGTTTGAAGCTAAAGAAGATAGAAAAGAGCTTGAAATTTTAGTTTTAACTTATAAAGAATTACAACAAATTTTATTTATAAAAGGTATTTTTGCGGATAAACATAGACACGCTGGCAAAAATGCAATTGTAAATTTATTTAGAAAATTAGGTTTGTTTAAATCTGAAAAAGAGTATGCTTTTGACATTTCTGCCAAGTCCACCAGGCTTTACCCAATAAGCGGCGCCTTGGCTGATTCCTCGGGCGTAAGTAAAAAATTAACTGATGCAGAGTTTGATGAAATTTCTGGGCCAATTTTGGTTAACAAAGTTTTGCGTGAATTTTTACAAAACCCAGATTTAAAGGTTTTAGACATTTTAAATTGTGAAGGTGGATGTATAAATGGCCCCGGATTAATTAGTAAAGACAGTCTTGATGCTCGCCGCCAACGCGTCATAAATTTTTACAACAAAAAATAAAAATATGTTTAAAGAAGGTTCAGAACCAGATGTTTATAGGGACAATTTAGCTGAAGAAATAAAAGAAGCATCAAAGGATGAGCGTCATGAAATTTTAGATAAGGAAAAAGAAACGCCAGAATATCAAATTTCTAGAAACAAAAAAATAGAAGCAAGACAAAATGAGGAAGAAATTAATGAAAGCGAAGGGGTTTTTATAAAAAAGAAAACTCTTTATCACGGCACTGCGACTAAAGGAATAAAAGAATTTGAGAGAGCAGAAGAAACCACAGTTGGCGATGGGGTTTATTTAACTTCGAAAGCGAAAAATGCTATTGAATATGCACGTACTAGAATAAAGGGTCCTCGTGGATCCAAAAAGCAAGAAGCCGACGGCAACCCAGTTGTTTACGAAACATCAGTAGAAAATTTGAAACTTCTTGATTTAAGGAAAAAAGAAAATTTTAAAAAAATAATGCAGGGGTTTTCTAAATTTCTCTGGCAAAGAGCGAAGGAGTTAAAAATTAAAATAGAAAATGGGGAAGTTCCGGAAAGTGAAATTAGGGGAGTTAATGGTTATAGAAATATGATATTTGACGCAGTAGATGAAATAGGTAATGATAATGTAAAAAATATCTGTGATATTCAGAAAGCAACTGGACGATTGGGTGATGCTTTCGCTGATTACGTAAAATCAGTTGGCTATGACGGGCTTATTGCCGTCGAGGGTGGCGAAGGCGAGTATATGGGAAGCAACCACGATAGTTATGTTATTTTTGACCCGGAAAAAGTAAAAATAATTAGAGAGCAAAAAATTAAAAAAGAAAAATAATAAAGCGTGGCTAATTGCTATTGACGCGGATTGTTTTTTATAATATACTATTATTATTGCAGTAGGGTATTGACATAGATTTATTTTCGAGTAGAATGTATATTATAATAGCTTATAAAATTAATTTAAAAAATCACGGCATTTTTTAAAATTTAAAATTCATTAAGAATATCCGCGTCCCGATACAACAAAGTTGCGTTGTGGACGTGGGTATTTTTTTGGAAAGGACTTTGACAATTAAATGGTAAATTAGTTTTTTAAAAGTTGTTTCGAATAAGCCTGTGAAGTGCTTTAACTTCACAAACAAATTTAGTTCATAACTTGAATAAAGTTCAAACTATTTATTTTGAGAGTTTGATCCTAGCTCAGGGTGAACGCTGGTAACGTGGATACCGGCATGCAAGTCAAGGGGGCCCGCAAGGGCAACCGGCGAACGGCTTAGTAACACGTAGATACATACCTTAAAGTGGAACATAGCTCGTTGAAAAACGGGGTAATTTTCCATAGTCCCTTACGGGTAAAGACGCAAGTCGCTTTAAGAATGGTCTGCGGTCTATCAGCTAGTTGGTGAGGTAAAGGCTCACCAAGGCTATGACGGATAGGGGGCGTGAGAGCGCGACCCCCAAGAATGGCACTGCGATACGGGCCATAC
>CAIWKF010000102.1 GCA_903913175.1 Candidatus Staskawiczbacteria bacterium | reverse complement strand
TCATTATGTTAAAAGGCGGCGCATTTAAAAAGGGTGTTGTCCGGATTATTTTTCGTGATGGAATTGGGATCATTGATTTTTCCGAAAATGAAAGTTGTTATTGTCAGCTTCAGAGTCTAGACCACAAGGGCCGTGACCTAATTCTTGACAGAAATAACAATATTGTTTTTGGGAAAAAGATTCTTCCCGAAGCCGATACCGGCGAAGCAGTCGTTTGCTGGTATGTAAACGGGTTTGTAGAATTCTGGACAACTCCAGAAATTCACCAAGCCATTCTCTGTTCGTAAAAAAACAAGCAAAGAAAATCCACAAATGTACGAGACGACACTTGCTCGTCTCGCGCACTAGTAAGCCCGCCAAACACCTCACAATGTCGACTCACCCGAGCCGACTTTTTTTTATCCGTGTTTAATCTCAATCACATCTCCATATTTCAATCTTTTATATTTAATTTACCTTTTTTTTACTAAAAATTCAACTCCCACGAAAAAATTTGATTAAATCAAAAAAATTATATAAAAAAATCTCCCAACTTAAATGCCAGGAGATATCTTATTGATAACTAGTAACCCATGATTTATTCCATTGCGAACACAAAGTGATTGCGACCGCCCCAGATATGATCAAGATTACACAGATCACCAACGAGCCAGCGTCCGCGATCATTGTGACCTACGTGGAATATCCGCAAATTGTCGTCCGAAGCAATTATCGGATTCATAAACACAATAAGCCATTCGCCTTTCGGCTGATTGGGATATTGTAGGCGCATTTGCGGTCCGATTTCAGCAGGACATTTTTTCAAACTGAACCTGCCAAGCGACTCGCAAATTTGATTATAATGTGCGCCACTCCCAAAGCCAAGCTCGGCGAGGGACATAATTGACAAGTCGATTTTTATTTCCTTGTCGACTACGCTAAAGGCCGGCTGGCCAAGAATATCCTTAGCCCAGTCACCAATTTGCATGTCGGAGCTTCTTATGGCTTCACAAAAGCCATCAACGCCAACAATTCCAGTTCCAGTCAAGATGGTTGTGTTCCAACTCATATAATTCCTCCTACTAAATGTAAGCTAGCAAATCAAGGATTTCTACCAGGAATAAGGTATCTACTCTTGTGATGGGAGGCATTGAAAATTTCAACATCCTCGACTTTCAAAGGTATGTACCACCGTCGAACGCTATCACCTTCAACCGAAGATCTTCTTCCTAAGTCTTGTTCCTCAACCAACAAAGCTGGGCAGGGTGGGAGGATTCCTGTTTTTCCTTGGGTTTTAACCATAGAGCAAACAGATATTACCCAAATCTTCCCTTCTTTAGCCAAGGAACCAGTAGCGCCATAAATCCTTTCGTGTTGTGGCGTTACAACAGAATCTCTTCTAGAAGTTAATCCCCGGTACTCAGGATACGCCTTCCCCAAGTTGCATATTTCGCCCGTATCAATGGTGAAACATTTGTCAAAAAAGTACGAGGCTGGGTAACCCGCAATCTCAAGGGCTTTCCTATACCCCATGATTATAGGCAAAACATGTTCCTTGAGATATTGGCCAACAGCAGGATCTATATCAATCGCAGATTCTGCTGAATTCACCAGGACTTGAATAACGCTGTCAACATCGCTCCAAGAGGCGCCTGGAAACAACTCCCTTCTTCCGATCCCATTACTGCGTTTGTATGCAGTAATGGAATTAAGGAAATAGCGCTCCGAATCAATGTATCCGGAGACTGAACGATTTTCGGACGCAAAGTAAAATTGCTTTGCAAAAAACCCCGTGTCAATCATAAGAGGATCAACACCATAATAAAGCCCGTCCTCGTTTTCGAAAAGGTACAATTTGGAGTTTCGCACAGTGCAACCTGGTAGAAGTTTTGCAAGAAGAGATGTGCTGTTTTTGATAACGTTTCTTGCAATTATCTCCCACTCTCCGTAATTAATCAGCTTAGTCGAAATTACCATCATATAAAAACATGGCTTTTCGTCAAAGCAGATGGCGTGGCGTTCCCGGGTTATGACTTTAGCCACATGAAAATTTGGCACAAAATCAGTTTCCGTTTCGCCTATCAGCATATAAGGCCCTGCATGTATAACGTGGCGTTTGGAAATAACGCGTTCTTCGACTTCTGCCTCCACCGCAAGTGGCGGAAACCTGAATTCCACTGAAGCCGCACGATCTCCTACGCCTAAAAAATCAACTGCCGGGCGATAAATGCTGAGCAGGTTTGCCCAGTCCAAGATAAATTCATTTCTGGAGGTTAAACCAACTCGTTCTCCTTTTCGAGACCATCCAAATGTGTATGGGCTTATCGACAACTTGACCGCTCCCAACACATCCAAACAATCTCGATTTATGCATTCGTGCATCTTTTGAAGCTGTTCATTATGCCGGCTGTACCCGACCGTTGAAAGACGAACTTTAGCCCCGAGATCCTCTTTCGCACACTTTAGATACTGTAGCAAATAAGGATACGAAGCGATATCGTTGTCGAGGTACGGATAAATTACCCCTGGCCTATGATTCGTCCTGCCAAAACCTACTAACCCAAATGTTGGCATCTTAAATCCAGCGGTAAATGTGCCGCCGGAATTCAAAATGTTTTCGGGTAAATATGACTCGGTTAATGAAGTCATTTGCCGGCTGGCCACTTCAATGGCTACGGTTTTCAAAGCCGCGAAAACATTTTTTAATGCCTTCTCGGTCAATTGCCAAACCGTCGGAATAGCGCCCTGACTGCAAAAACTGCAACAGTTAAGACATCCAGCTTGAGGCTGGAAGTGTCTAAGGTGCGTTATTACTTCTTTAGGGAATGTTCGTAATGCATCGGTAATTTCCCTGCGACTCCTCAAATCTTCGGCTGAAACGTTACTAACGGAACCCTCAGATTCCAACACTGCTAAAAAGTTTGTATTCATTCGGTTTTTCCCTCCAGGTAGGTAGTGGATATATGGATTCGGAGTTAAATACCCCGTTCTACGCTCAGAATTTTCACTTTGATCTTTCTACTCGGGACAATAATCTCTAGCACATCATTTGGGCTCTTACCAAGCAAACCTTGGGCAATTGGGGACAAATATGAAATGACGTCGTTGTCAATATCTGTCTCGTCATATCCCAATATAATATACGGGATGGTAAGTCCATCCTCGTATTGAATGACGACTTTACAGCCGATCGTAACACGGTTCTCAACAAAATCTATTACCTCTTCAATTATTCTACAAGAACCAAGAACACGGTCGATCTCATAAAGTCTCTTAGGCAGGACATCCGTCAACTCGACACGCAATTGCATGAACTCGGGATTCTCCCTAGGATCGTTATCAAGTCTGACGGAGTCTCCCATTTGCATTCTTTTCCGCTCAATTTCGGCGACGAGGGTTTGTCGCTTTTGCTTAAGCTGTTGATGGCCTTTTCTAGAAAGATAGTATTTTTGCATGGTTTTTCTCCCTTATGTGCAATTACAATTACGACGGGTTTTGATCTACAGACTTTCCACTAAGCGTCTGATTTCCAAAGCAATTTGTACAGTAGTTTTATCAGTAATACATATCTTCGTGAAATGTTCAGACAGCTTCGCAAATTCTTCCAAAAATCTTAATCGGAATACATCATTATCCAAAGTCCGATCAAGATAGCTTTTCCCTCTTACGGCCAATCTTTGCTGACGCAGACTTTCATCCACATCAAGAAAAATTGTTAAATCCGGTTTACGGATTTCATAAAAATCGGTTTCATATACCAAACCCACATTGAGGCCAGCAACTCTATGTGACACAACCGTGTCAATGAGGTAGCGTACGCAATAAACGTTTCCTTTTGTCAAAGATTCATCGATCAATTTCGAGACATAAGCAACTGCTGAAAGATAAAATAAATAGTGGGCGGCAGGAGACACATCTCTCACCGTCTTGTCTATTTCATCTCGGCAGTTTGCGTACGGGAAGTTAATCGAATTAAACAAGTAAGACTCTAAGTCTAACTCGTGAAGCTCGTTTGCGACAGAAGACGTTCCCGAACCGTCTAATCCAGTCAAAACTATCAATTTTTTAGCCATACTGTACTCCTTCTCGTTTGTTTATTTAATTGTCAAAGCCGAAAAACACTAAAGCTTCGGCGTGCTATTATACAATATACACTACCCGTTTTTATTATTTTTGTCAACGTTCAAATATGGATTTTCCATATCGAAACGAATTTCGGGTACTTTGTTTATAACATCAAGAGAGATGTTATATTTTTTCTGACAAATAATGTCAGTGGCGCCAAATATAGCTGAAGAATAATCAAACCCTAATTTTTCAGATATTTCTTTAACTTTAATTTCTGAATCAGCCTCGATTTCAACAAAAGGATCAACAAATGGCCATTCATCAATCATGACTTCCACATCATTAAATTTCCACAATTCCCTTTTATTCTCGTGGTATGATTTTTTAGTACAACCCAATAAAACGAGAAGTTTCTCTGCCTCTTCAAAATTATCAACTTTTAAACAAATTTCTTTTTGATCGCTAATACTTTCTCCATCAACAATTTTTAAACTCATAGTAATCTTGTCTTGTTCGTCTCTTACTCTAACCCAGGCTCCTTTTATTTCATATCCTTTTGGCAAATTAAGAGCTATTCTTTTTTGCAGAAATTCTGGTTTTATTAATTGTGCGCCCAATAATTTAAGCTTCTCTCTAACATCATTTTTGTTTATATTAATAAATTTTGCCTCGTATTCTATGTTTTGCATATTTTTGTTTTTTAATATTTATTTATAAAATTAATATCATCTCAAACATAATTGGTTACAGCGAAATCAAATAAAATTTTCTTCTCAAATTCACATATTGGCTTTATGGGGTCTTTATCCGTGCTTAATCTCAATCACATCTCCATCTTTGACAATATATTCTTTGCCTTCAGTGCGAATTTTACCAAGTTCACGAGCTTTGGCAAAACTACCAGCATCAAGCAAATCTTGCCAAAAAACCACTTCTGCGCGTATAAAAGTTTTTTCAAAATCTGAATGAATTACTCCACCAGCTTTGGGAGCGCTGTCCCCTTTTAAAATTGTCCAAGCACGAGTTTCATCTGGACCTGTGGTTAAAAAAGTAATTAAATTTAAAATTTCGTAAGATTTTTTTATTAAAATATCTGTTTCAGAAAGCTCTGGTAAACCCAAGGCAATTCTTTCTTCTTTAATTAAGCCTTCGGCTTCACCCTCTTCTGCAATATCAATAATTAAATATTGCCAGCTATTTTTATTAAAAATTTCAATAACCTCTGTGCTTACATCGCCCTCTTTTCCATTAAGCAAATAAAGGCGCGGCTTATTGGTTAATAATTGATAATTTTTTAAAATTAAATTTTCATCTTCTGTAAAAACTTGGTCGGTCAATATTTTTTCTTGAGCCAAATATTCTTTTACTTTTTTCAAAACCTCAATTTCTTTTACAGCTTCTTTTCTGCCTGCGCGCACATCACCATCAAGAGCATCAATTCTTTTGTTTACTGTTTCTAAATCCTTTAAAATTAATTCCACATCTAAAATTTCTTTTTCTTTTAAGGGGTTTACAGCGCCCTGTGTATTTATAATATCAGAATTTTTAAAAGCTCGCAAAACATAAAGCACAGCATCAGTTTCTCTTATATTTGCTAAAAATTTGTTGCCTAAACCTTCACCATCACTAGCTCCTTTTACAAGGCCCGCAATATCTACAAAATCTACAGTGGCAAAAATCTTTTTTACAGACTTAGTTAATTCTGCAAGCTTGTCTACTCTTTCATCTGGCACTAAAACCACCCCAACATTTGGGTCAATGGTAGCAAATGGATAATTTGCAATTAACACTTGCTTTTTGGTTAAAGTTTTAAAGAGTGTAGATTTTCCAACATTTGGAAGCCCCACAATTCCTATACTTAATTTTGAGCTTGGCATTATAGGTTTAGGTTATCAATATAATCTATTTCTATCATTTTTTTAGGCTTTTGTCTATTTATTTTGTTTGTGTTTATTTAATTATATGCTAAAGTAATTTAATGTTTTTACTTGTTTTGCAGCTCTTTAAAAGGACAATTTATAATGGGTATTAAGTGGAAAAAATATGAAACCGAGTCACTTTTACAGCAATTTGCTTTAGGAACACCAATTGAAAAAGTTGTTATTCTTGGAAGAAGCCCTGATCGCATTAGAAGAAAAGCCTTAAAAATTGGATTAATTGAAAAATCATTAAATCCTCCGCTAACGGCAAAAGAAAAAACAAAATTACGAAAACTTCGTAAACAAGGATTTTCTGTAAAAACCATTGCCAAAAACCAGCTTTTAGGTAAACCATATAGGTCGCAAGACTCCATTCAGAAATTATGTGGAAAACTTAAGCTGGTACAAAAAAATAGGTCGCGGGCTGGGCAAAAAAAGAAGATTTGGAAACCAGGAGAAATGCAAATCTTTATTGATTTTTTAAAACAATATTCAGCAACTCTTTCTGCGAGAAAAATTGCTAAGAAATTTGATGTAAAAAAAATCACTGTTACTAGCTGGCAAAAAAAACTTGGCTTGAATCCACCATTATCTGTGATATTAGCCATGCTAGATGTTAAAGAAAAAAGACAAAAAAGTTTGGAAAAAAGATCTAGCAAAATGCTAGCAGAATTTGAGGAGCACATTCAAAAAAGAGAAAAATATCTTGAAGAATTAGTAGAAAAACTGAGAAGTCAAAAAAGAATAATACCACTAGAAGAAAAAATATGTAAAAAGTGTCAAAGAATTTGGCTCAAGCATACTGTGTTTTTCTTTCACACTACTGCAAAAAGAAAATCTGGATCTAGTTGGTATTTTTACGATACATGTAAGATTTGCGTGGCAAAAAAGCGCCACGAAAAAAATGTTGCAAAACATCAAATCAAATATAAAAAATAAACAAAAGCATTAACTAGCATAAGCGGTCCTAAACAAACCGCTTTTTTATTTGGATAAAATATAAATATGTACTATGATAATATTAGCACCTTTGCTCTTTTGTTCATTACCTTTTATGGAGAAATAGCCATGGAAAAAAATAAAATTGTTTTCCAGGTATCGAGAAAAAATAAACATATTTGTGTTTACTGCCCATCAACGCAAATATCATTTGCATCAAGAATATATTTTGAAAGCCCAATTATTTTTACCGGGAAAAAAATAGAAAAATATTTAAAACAAATTGGTGAACTTGGAGAATTAATTGTTATTGGGCTTTTATTTATAAAGGGTATTAGATGGTTATACATTGAAGAATATGAAATTGGAGTTGCAAAAGCTAGAGGATTTGAATGGGAAAATATTCACAAACAAATCATTGCTGTTTTAAAACGAACAATTTGGGAAAATGACCCAGACCACAAGGAAATAGATGTTTACGAAGACATTAAAGGAAAACCAGACTTAGAAGAAGGAAAAGATACGGAGGATATAGCCATATGAGAACAAATAAAACAGAAAAAAGCCGTGCTGCATATTATGCCACGGCTTTTACTTTTTTAATAAAATAATTATTTAATTACAGCATTGTCCTCTGCCTCTATCACTACAGGTATTTCTATAGAATTATCGTTTTTTGGTAATCCAGAAGGATTATCTTTTTTCAAAATTAAAAACCCTTTATTACTATACGCATTTTTGTCCACGACAAAATTTAAAGTTGCAGAAAACGGCACAAAATTTTCTGTCATCCATTCATCTTTAGCAATAGCAATGCCCTGAGCAATTATAAGCCCATCCCAATTAGTTAAAACTACAGGAAAACTAGCCTCAAAAAACCAAGTTCCTCGTGCCTGCCCAGTTACTACCAGCGGACTTTTTACAGCCTGATTTGGTTTTGGAAAATCAACTTTAATAAGATCTGTAATTTCTTTTTTTATAATACAATTTTCAAATGTTATTTTATTATTTTCTGTAATAAAAGCTGTATCCCCCTTATTCCAAAACACAAATGATTCATCTGAATTTGCATATCTTGCGCCAGAAGCTGAAATAGCTTGCATTAAAAACATATTTCTTGTATCACTTAAACTAAGCTCTACTTTATCCTTAAAAAATATTGCGTTGATTGTTTTTTCATTATCACAAGTAAAAACCACAGAATTAATTATTTGATTGTTATCATTTTGTACTACAGGTGTTTTTTGCCAATTTTTTAAAACAAAAACCACACCAACTAAAATTCCTATGGCCACAACTACCTCGAAAACAATTACTACAATAAATATTTTTTTCATAAAGTTATTTTTTAGTTTTTAATTTAATCTTATACCACCCCACACAAATTGGCAGTAAAAATGTTAATAAATAATATAAATAAATATCAAACTTATAGTAATTTGAAATGTTAAATAACTTTACATTAAAAATATAATCCAGCACCACAGCCATTATTGTCCAAATTAAACCCACTCCAAAAAAGCACATAAATTCTTCTCTTTCAATTTTTTTAATTAAAACCCACAAAGTAATAATTACCCCAATTGGTGTAATTACCCACCCAATCACAGACTTTAATGGCGTCATAAATAAAACCACTCCCAAGGCCCAACCAATTAGCCACAATATAAACCCCCAAAATAATGTATTTTTTAAAATTTGTATTTTATTCATAATTTTTTATTATT
>CAIWKF010000101.1 GCA_903913175.1 Candidatus Staskawiczbacteria bacterium | reverse complement strand
TAAATTCTTATCTGGGTATGATAAAAAATTGCAACTCCTTCAAACTAAGCCAGAAAATCTTATCAATTTTATTATTTGTTGAATAAAAAGGGTAAAGTGATACAATAAACTAAACTTAATTATAAACTAATTTTTATAAATAATATGGCAAAATTAAAAAAAATAGACCCTGAGATTGCAAGGTTAATTGAGGAGGAAAAAAAGAGGCAAAAAGAAGGTTTAGAATTAATTGCTTCTGAAAGCTATGCTTCAAGCGCTGTTTTAGAGGCTTTGGGCAGTGTGCTAAATAATAAGTATGCAGAAAATTATCCTGGTAAAAGATATTATGGCGGGTGCTCTGTGGTAGATAAGGTAGAGGTCTTGTGTCAACAAAGGGCAAGGGAAGTTTATAATGCCAGAGAGTATCATGTAAATGTACAACCATATTCTGGGTCCCCAGCTAATCTGGAAGTGTATTTTGGGCTTTTAGAATTTGGTGATACAATTATGGCTATGCGCCTAGACCACGGTGGTCACTTAACTCATGGAAACCCCATGAATTTGTCTGGCAAGGCATATAAATTTGTGGCCTATGGGGTGGACTCAAAAACAGAACAGTTAAATTATGATGAAATTTTGCGTCTTGCCAAAGAGTGTAAGCCAAAATTAATTTTGTCTGGGTTTACAGCATATCCTCGTACAATTGATTTTAAAAAAATGGCAGAAATCGCCAAAGAAGTTGGGGCAATTTCTATGGCAGATATTTCTCATATTTCAGGGCTGGTAATTGGAGGTGTGCACCCTTCACCATTTCCATTTTGCGATGTGGTAACTACAACTACTCATAAAACTTTACAAGGTCCACGAGGAGCTATGATTTTTTGTAAGCCAGAGTTTAAAGAAAAAATTGATAAAGGAGTTTTCCCTGGCATGCAGGGTGGGCCACATATGCATCAAATTGCAGGTATTGCAGTTGCTTTAAAACAAGCTAAAGACAAGAAATTTAAAAAATATGCAGAGCAAGTAGTAAAAAATACCAAAACTTTGGCAGATGTTTTAATGGCAGAAGGTTTAAAACTTGTTTCTAACGGAACTGATAACCATTTAATGGTGGTAGATTTAACTACTTTCGGAAAAGGCAGAGGAGTGTTTGCAGAAAAAGCTTTGGAAGCTGCTTGCATAAGCGTAAGTAAATCTACAACTCCAAATGATCCTTCTGTACCATATTATCCTTCGGGGTTAAGAATTGGCACAGCAGCAGTTACAGCGCGAGGTATGAAAGAAAAAGAAATGAAAGTCGCAGGAAAATTAATTGCCAAAGTTATAAAAGAATTTTGCGGGCTTGAAATGCCAGATGACAAAGAAAAAAGAAATACTGTAGTCAAAAAGTTTAAAGATGATATAAAGAAAAATAAATTTATTTTGGGCATTAAAAAGGAAGTAAATAATTTAGCTAAAAAATTTTCAGTGCCCGGAATTGATGACAAATAAAGGTATTGATTTTTAGGAAAAATAAAGTAAGATATATAATTGTGTTGTTCATTTCATATATAAAGGGGTTAAAACATGAAAGAAACTCATGTTAAGAAAAAACAAAGAAATGGTGAGAGAAGTAAAAAGGAGCTTGATGATTTACAGATGGCAGCTGAAAGAGGAGAGTCACTTTTTCCTCGCACCGAGGAAGTAAATTATGACAAAGAAAGTACGGACGCTTTTGTCAAACAAACTATGCAAGAAGATAGCAATGTTAGAAAGAGTAAAATCAGAAAAACCTTGCGCAATCATGCAGAGCGAATGAGTCGACTGGAAGCTGAGTTGGTGAAGAAATCTATGGAGATAAATAATCTTCAGCAAGAGCTTACAAATTTGCATCAAGAATTGGAAAGTACAAAAAGGCCCCCCACCGAGCCTGTGCTCGTTTCCGGAGTGTCGCAGATTGAGATTCCAGCTACAGTGCTGTCGGGAATTGACGAGAAAATTGCGAAGTTGGCCTGTAAACACGGCATTACTTAACACCACCCTAATCTTTTAGTAGATCGCGTCTTGGATGGGCGCGTTCTTTTTTTTGTAATTTTCTGATATAATATAATAATGAATATAGATTTATACTTATTTAATTTAATAAACAGACTATCTGGTAAAAATGCTTTGCTGGATTATGTTGGTATTTTTTGTGCAGAATATTTGGGATATGTTTTAATCTTATTGCTTAGCTTTTTAGTGATAATCAATTTGAAAAAATATTGGAGAACAGCAATTGAGGCTTTGGTGGCAGCACTGCTTGTAAGGTTTGTAATTGTGGAAATATTTTATCATTTTTGGTTTCGCGCAAGGCCTTTTGTGGAGCTTGGGTTTACCCCACTATTAAATATTAGTAAAGACGCCACGGCCTTTCCTTCAGGCCATGCTTCTTTTTATTTTACACTTTCAACTATTGTTTACTGCAATAATAAAAGATTTGGAGTTATTTTTTATTTAGCAAGTATAGCAATTGTAATTTCAAGAGTTTTTTCAGGAGTACATTGGCCAAGTGATATTTTGGCTGGGGCTGTAATTGGAATAATTTTGGGGTTAATATTAAATCAAGTATTTAGAAAACACGCGTATAAAGTTATTAGAAATTATAACAAATAGTTATGACAATTTTACAATCAATATTTTTAGGAATTATTCAAGGCTTAACAGAATTTTTACCAGTTTCCAGTTCTGGGCATTTAGCTTTGGCACAATATTTATTTGGCATTAAAACTCCAACAATCTTTTTTGATACAATTTTGCATTTAGGAACCTTGGTGGCTGTTATAGTTTATTTAAGAAAGGAAATAATTTATATTTTTAAAAATATTAAAGAGAAAAAAACTATTCGATTAATTTTAATGCTAATTTTAGCCACAATTCCTGCTGTAATTTTGGGATTTTTATTAAAAGATAAAATGGAGGGGATTTTTGTATCTTTAAAATTTATAGGCTTATTTTTTATTATTACATCAGCCATTCTTTGGTTGACAATGTTTTTTAAAAAACAAGAAAAAACTTTAGATAATTTAACTTGGAAAGATAGTTTGTTTGTAGGACTTTTCCAAGCAGTGGCAATTTTGCCCGGAGTTTCAAGGTCTGGAAGTACAATTTCTGCTAGCATATTTCGTAACTTTAAAAGAGAAGATGCATTTCGTTTTTCATTTTTAATGTCTATTCCAGTAATTTTGGGAGCTTTTTTATTACAATTTTACAAGCAGAAATTTCATTTATTTGGAACAGAAACAAACACAGATCTAATTGGGTTTATTTTTGCAGTAATTTTTGGATTGGTTTCTTTAAAAATTATTGAAAGGGTTTTAGTAAAAGGTAAGCTTCACTATTTTGCAATCTATTGTTTTATTTTAGGTTTAGTAATAATGTTATTTATTCAGTAATAATATAAACAAAATAACTAATAACTATGAAGGTTATTTTTTTAGGTAATGGAGAGGCGTTTGATGAAAGGTATCCAAATCATTCGCATTTGGTGTTAGCAGAAAAAACTGCAATAATGCTTGATTGTGGTGATTCAGCTTTAAGGCAATTGTGGAAATATACAAAAGACCATTCTTTAATTGATGTTTTATATATCACCCACCGTCACTCGGATCATTTATTTGGCGTGCCGAATCTTTTAGGTAGAATGTTTGAAGAAGAAAGAAAGAAAGATTTAACCATAATTTGTTCTAAGCAAGTAAAAGCAGACATTAAAAGATTGTGTCAGCATTCATATTTTGGAATAGACAGCTATGGTTTTAAAATAAATTTTGTAATTGCAGAAGATGGAGGTGGTGTTGAGTTTAATGAACTAAAATTAAGTTTTGCAAAAACTTTGCATACATCTTATAATTTAGCCATAAGAATTGATGATGGGGGTAAAGCTGTTTGTTATAGTGGCGATGGTCCTTTTAATGAAAACACAGAAAAATTATACAAAGATGCAGATATTTTAATGCACGAATGTTATATGTTTGATCAAAGAATTAAAGGGCATGTGGCTGCGATTGATGTGTTTGAAATGGCAAAAAGGCAAAATGTAAAATGCTTGGCATTGGCTCACTTTAAAAGAAAATTTAATAATGAAACTAGGGTTAAAGTTAAAGAAGCAAGTTTTGGTACTGGGTTAAATATAATTTTGCCAAAACCATTGGATGAATATATTATTTAATAAAAGCGTAATAATAGTATGACTATATTTTTAAAAAAACATTTAGCACCAATTGTATTTGTTGTTTTGGGGGTTATGCCCGTGATAAGGTGGTTTTTTATTGAACCACTTAGTTTTAGGTTTGCAGATTTAAACGCGACAGCCACAAGTTTGGGGCAAATTTTCGGTTTGCTTGGAGTGGCTTTTTTTGCTTTAACTTTAATTTTATCTTCAAGATTAAAAATATTAGACAAATTGTTTTATGGCCTGTCAGATGTTTATAGTATGCATCATAGGATGGGGCAAATTTCATTTATTTTATTACTGCTACACCCTTTATTTTTAGTAGTAAAATTTTTAAGTTTTTCTTTGCGAAATGCTGCCATGTTTTTTGTTCCACAAGGGAGCGATGCTGTAAGCTTTGGCATATATGCTTTGCTAGGAATGATTGTTTTAATAAGTTTAACTATTTATATAAAACTAAAATATCATACATGGAAAATTTCACATAAGTTTATGGTTTTGGTTTTTGTTATGGCGCTTTTCCATATTGTTTTAATTGAAAGCGATATTTCTAGAGATATTTTTATAAGATATTATATTTTTGCTTTGTCTCTGCTGGGTTTAATGCTCAGTTTTTATCAGGCTTTTTTAAGTATGTATTTTAGTAAAAATTATGAATATATAGTAAAAAATATAAAAAATTTAAGTAGCGATGTAGTGGAGATTGAGCTTAAGGCAACGCATGGGGCAAGAAAATTAGAATTTAAATCTGGGCAGTTTGTATTTTTAAAATTTTTGAGCAATGCAGTGGGCAACGAAAGTCATCCTTTTACAATTTCTTCTGGCTCTAAAGAAAATAATTTAAAATTTATTATAAAAAATTTGGGGGACTATACTAGCAAATTAAAAAATTTATCAATTAATGATAAAGTTTTTGTGAATGGATCTTTTGGAAAATTCAATTTTAAAAATGTAGCAAGCAAAAATCAGGTTTGGCTGGCCGGGGGAGTAGGTATTACCCCGTTTATAAGTATGGCCAAAGATTTAAGTGTTGAAGATAAAGATTATAAAATAGATTTATTTTATTGCGTAAAAAATAAAAGTGAATTAATTATACTTAATGAATTAGACACAGTTTTACAGCAAAATAAAAATTTTAAAATTGTTAATTGGTGTTCAGATGATTCTGGTTTTATAAATGCCAATGAAGTAACAAAATTAGCTGGCAGTGTTTTAAATAAAGATTATTTTATTTGTGGGCCAGAAGCTTTTATGGTAAATTTAAAAAATCAATTATTAAGCCAAGGTGTTAAAAATAAAAATATTCACTGGGAAAATTTTAGTT
>CAIWKF010000100.1 GCA_903913175.1 Candidatus Staskawiczbacteria bacterium | reverse complement strand
TCGCGATTTAAAGGGTACTCACAAAGCCATAAATAGATTTAGGGATTTTGGCAGGAAGGTTTCCAAAAACAACACCAAACAATGCTGGGTTTTAAAATGTGATATTAAAAAGTTTTTTGCTAGTATTGACCAAAATATTTTATTAGAAATATTGAAAAAACATATAGGCGACCAAAAAATTGTGAATCTTCTTAAAGAAATTATTTATAGTTTTAAACTTGGTGGTTTTCCGCTCGGTAACTTAACTAGTCAACTTTTTGCTAATGTGTATTTAAACGAATTTGATCAATTTATAAAGCATGAATTAAAAGCAAAATATTATATACGTTATTGCGATGATTTTGTAATATTTTCACAAGACAAAAGTTATCTAGAAGGTTTGATTTCAATAATTGGAAATTTTCTACAAAATAAATTAAAACTAACTTTGCATCCAAATAAAGTTTCCATTGAAACTCTTTCTTCTGGAATAGATTTTTTGGGCTGGATAAACTTTTTTGATTACAGAATTTTGAGAGCTAAAACAAAAAAGAGGATATTAAAAAGAGTTTATAAAAACAATAATCCAGAAACTATAAATTCTTATTTAGGGCTAATGAAACATGGAAATACTTGGCGGATTGTAGATAAAATAAATGGAATATGGTAAAATAATAGTATAAATTATAAAAATATGAAAAATTTAATTATTGCAAACTGGAAAATGAATCCAGTAAGTTTAGTAGAAGCTAAAAAGCTTTTTAATTCAATTAAAAAAATAAAAAGCAAAGGAGTAGAGGTTGTTATTTGCCCACCGTTTATATTTATTGAAGCTCTGGCGCATTTGCCCAAAAGAAGTTTTAGCGTAGGTGGACAAAATGTTTTTTGGGAAAATGAAGGTGCTTTTACTGGAGAAGTTTCACCAGTAATGCTTAAAGATTTAGGTGTAGAATATGTAATTATTGGTCATTCTGAAAGAAGAATATATTTAAAAGAAATAGACGCCGAAATAAACAAAAAAACAAAAAAGTCTTTAGAAAATGGTCTAAAAGTTATTTTATGTATTGGCGAAACCAAAGCAGAATGGGAGGCTCATGCAAAACCAGAGGTTTTAGAAACACAAGTTACTCAAGCTTTATTGGGTGTTACAAAAGATGAAATGAAAAATGTAATTATTGCTTATGAACCAGTTTGGGCTATTGGCACTGGGAATAATTGCATGGTGGATGAGGCTATGACTTCAATTATGTTTGTCAGAAAAGTGCTTACAGAACTTTATACTAGAGAAATAGCTACAAACACAAAAATTATTTACGGAGGAAGCGTTAAAAGTATAAATTCTGCAGATTATATTAAAAGCTCGGGAGCAAATGGTTTGCTTGTTGGAGGAGCATCTTTAAATGTTGAAGAATTTACAGAAATTATTAAATCAGTTAATTAAAAATATAATAAACTTTATATATGAATTCAGCAGAATTGCGTCAAAAATACCTAGAATTTTTTAAAAAACATGGGCATGCTATAATTCCCAGTGCTTCTTTGATTCCAGAAAATGATTCCACAACCTTATTCACCAGTTCTGGTATGCAACCAATGGTGCCTTATTTAATGGGAGAAAAACACCCATCTGGGACTAGAATTTGTGATTCTCAAAAATCTTTTCGCATTGTTGACATTGAAGAAGTGGGTGATGGCAGACATGATACTTTTTTTGAAATGCTGGGAAATTGGTCTTTGGGAGATTATTTTAAAAAAGAGCAGTTAGCTTGGATTTATAATTTTTTAATTGAAGAAATTGGTTTGCCCCCAAAAAATCTTTTCGCCACGGTTTTTGAGGGAGATGAAAAAATTGGAATAAAAAAAGATGAAGAATCAGTGGAAATCTTAAAAGAAATTTTTGCGAAATATGGCATTGATGCTAAAGATAGAATTTTTTATTATTCAGTAGAAAAAAATTGGTGGTCGCGTTCTGGTACTCCAGACAAAATGCCAATTGGAGAAATTGGTGGGCCAGACAGCGAAATTTTTTATGATTTTGGAGAAGATTTAAAAAAACATGAAAATTCTGAGTGGAAAGATTTGCCCTGTCATGTAAATTGTGATTGTGGGCGTTTTATTGAAATTGGAAATAATGTTTTTATGGAGTATAAAAAAACTAAAAATGGCTTTGAAAAGCTGGCTCAAAAAAATGTGGATTTTGGCGGGGGATTAGAACGAATAACAATGGCCAGTCAAAACACAGAAGATGTTTTTAAAACAGATTTATTTTTAAATATTATAAAAAAAATTGAAGAATTATCTGGCAAAAATTATAATGATAATAAAAAAGCATTCCAAATTATTGCTGATCATATAAAAGCATCTACTTTTATTATGGCAGACAATAGGGGTATTGCTCCAAGCAATTTGGGTCAGGGTTATATTGTGCGTCGCCTAATTAGGCGAGCAATTAGGTTTGGTAAAACTTTGGGAATTAATGAAAATTTATGGACCAAAGAAATTGCTAAAGTTGTAATACAAGATTATAAAACTATTTATAGTGAATTATCGGAAAACTCTAATTATGTTTTAAAATGTTTAGACACAGAAGAAGAAAAGTTTTCTAAAACCCTTGAAGGCGGGGTAGTGGCCCTTAAAAGAATTTTTAATTCAGCAATTGGTGGTGTAGATCCAGAAAATTTGCCGAAAGGTATGAAATTAGAAGGGAATATTATTAGAGTCAGCGGTGAAGAAGTTTTTCGTATTTACGAAACATATGGCCTTCCAATAGAAATTTCTCAAGAGATTATGACAGAATGGGGTTTAAGATTTGATGATAAAACAATGAAAGAAGCTAAGATTGCTTCTGAAAAACACCAGGAGCTTTCGCGCACAGCTAGTGCAGGAACTTTTAAAGGTGGTCTGGCGGACAATAGTGAGGCAACTACAAAACTACATACAACTGCGCACTTAATGCTGGCTGGATTAAGAAAATTTTTAGGTGACAGCGTACAACAAAAAGGTAGTAATATTACCGCAGAAAGATTAAGGTTTGATTTTTCTTGGAAAGAAAAAATGACCATAGATCAAATTAAGAATGTTGAGGATTTTGTTAATTTGGCCATAGAAAAAGACCTACCAGTAATTCAAAAAGAAATGACACTAGACGAGGCAAAAGAAATAAATGCCACGGGAGTTTTTGAACATAAATATGGAGAGCGCGTAAAAGTTTATTTTATTGGTGAAAACGAAAATAATATAAGCAAAGAAATTTGCGGTGGCCCACACATTGAGCGCACTGGTCTCTTAGGTAAATTTAAAATTACTAAAGAAGAATCATCTTCCTTTGGTGTCCG
>CAIWKF010000099.1 GCA_903913175.1 Candidatus Staskawiczbacteria bacterium | reverse complement strand
TCTTTAACTTGTTCTTGTGTGAATCTTCTTTTACTCATATTATTTTTTGGTTGTTTGTATTAATGATAATTATTCTACCTTATCTACCTTCCAAATACAAAAAGCAGACACTTTCGTGTCCACTTTTTGGGGTACAGATCATTATTAAGAAGCTTTTTTTATGTTTTTTATTTTAAATTTGGCATTTGATATTCTTTACGATCAGAAAATTCCTGTTTTTTACCGTTGTTCCATTGTTGGACTGGTCTAATATAACCCACTACGCGCGAATAAACTTCACACGGTTGTTTTATGGTGCACTGTGGACATTCAAAATGTTCACCAGAAATGTAGCCATGAGTTGGGCAAATGGAAAATGTTGGGGTTAAGGTTATATATGGCAAATGAAATTTACTAAAAACTTTTCTAACTAATTCTTTTGCCATATTTGGATCTGAAATTTTTTCACCAATAAATAAATGTAAAACAGTCCCACCTGTATATTTTGTTTGTAATTCATCTTGAAGTTCTAGAGCTTCAAAAGGGTCATCTGTAAAATTTACTGGTAAATGAGTTGAGTTTGTATAATATGGATTTTCTTTGGTACCAGCAGTAATAATGTCTGGGTACTTTTCTTTATCTGCTCTGGCGTGGCGGTAAGCAGTGCCTTCTCCTGGAGTAGCTTCAAGGTTATATAAATTTCCAGTTTCTTCTTGAAATTTTACCATAACGCCTCGCATAAAATCCATAATTTCTAAAGCAAACTTTCTACCACTTTTATCAGCAATGCCAACACCCATAAAATTAAGCAAAGTTTCATTCATGCCAATTAAACCAATTGTAGAAAAGTGGTTACCAAAATAAGTGTCTCGCATTTTTTTAACATCTGACAAATAATGCCTTGAAAAAGGGTATAAACCTTTGTCCATAAAGTTGTCTAGTGCTTTTCTCTTAATTTCTAAACTTTCTTTGGCTAAGTCCATTAACTTTTCTAGTCTTTCAAAAAATTCTTTTTTAGTTTTTGATAAATATCCAATTCTTGGTAAGTTAATTGTAACTACGCCAATTGAACCTGTTTTTGGGCTTGAGCCAAATAAACCTCCTCCTCTTTTATATAATTCTCTATTGTCTAATCTAAGCCTGCAACACATGCTTCTTGCATCATCTGGGCTCATATCTGACTGCACAAAGTTTGAAAAATAATTTATGCCATATTTAGCTGTGGCCTCCCACAAAGAATCTAAATTTTTGTTATCCCAATCAAAATCTTTGCCAATAGAAACCGTAGGAATTGGAAAAGTAAATGGTCTACCTTTGGCATCACCTTCCATTAAGCCTTCATAAAAAGCTTTAATAAACATATTCATTTCTTCTTGAAATTCTCCGTAAGTTTCATTTTGCACTTCACCCCCAATAATAATTGGCATTTTAGCTAAAAATGCTGGTGGTTTTACATCTAGCGATACATTTAAAAATGGTGTTTGAAAACCTACTCTAGTTGGCACCATACAATTAAATAAAAATTCTTGCATTGATTGCTTTACTTGTTTGTAGGTTAAACCATCATATCTTATAAATGGAGCAAGCAAAGTATCAAAGTTAGAAATTGCATTTGCCCCAGCTATTTCACCCTGTAAAGTAAAAAGCACATTTACCAATTGACCAAGCGCGGTTCTAAAATGTTTTGGTGGTTTACATTCAATTTTTCCTGGAACTCCGCCAAAACCTTTTACCAAAAAATCATATAAATCCCAGCCAGCACAATAAGGAGCTAAAAGTTCTAAATTGTGAATATGAAAATCTTCAGCAAAAGCTGCATCTCTAATTTCTTTAGGATAAATTTTATTTAGCCAATATTTTTTTGAAATATAAGAACCAACATATTGGTTTAAGCCTTGCAAAGAAAATGTCATATTGGCATTTTCTTTTACTTGCCAATCAAGCTCTTTTAAGTAGCTGTCTACTTTTTCTGAAGATTCATCTACCGCAGTTCCTAAATCTCTAACTTTTCTTCTTTGTTCTCTGTAAAGAATATAGGATCTAGCTTCTTCAGCTAAACCTTCTAAAATTAAAACTTCTTCTACAATGTCTTGAATTTGCTCAATGCTTGGGATTTCATCTTTTTTAAATCTTCTATTTAAAACATCAAAAACTCTGGTAGCAACTTTTTTTGATTCTATGCCATTTCCATGCCCCACAGAAGTAATGGCTTTATGCACCGCATCTATAATTTTATCTATTTCAAATTCTACGACCCTGCCATCTCTTTTTAAAACTTTTGTTATTTTATTTTCTTGTTTTGTTATTTTACTCTCTTCTTTATTTATTGTCATAGATAAAAAAATGGCACAAGGCCTTTAAAATTAATTTTTAAAAATACTCTTTTGCGTATATCTATTTTATCTTATTAAAAAAACCAGTCAAGCCCCATTTTGTTCGTAAAACCTGTGGAAAACTTTTATTTTAATCCAAAATTTACAAAAAAAGGCAAAATCAATTATTTATTAGATAAAACTTTTTCTACGCCCTTTATTCTAGTTAGTAACTTGGGACTAATAAATACAATTTTATCACCCTCTGCATCAATTAATAAATTGTCCCCTTCCTTTAATTCTTCAGAAACAATTTTTACAGACAAAGGATCTAAAATTAATCTTTGAATAGTTCTTTTTAATGGCCTTGCTCCTAGGTTTGGATCAAAACCTTCTTTAGCTAATAATTCTTTTGCTGATTCTGAAATTCTAATTAAAATTTCTTTAACCAATAACCTTTTTTCTACTTTAGACAATTCAAGCTGTACAATTCTTTTAATTTCTTCTTTTTTCAAATAATTAAATATTACAATTTCATCAATTCTATTTAGAAATTCTGGTTTAAATTGATCTTTCAAACTATCCATGGCTTTTTCTTTCATATTTTCTCTTTCTGCTACATCTTCTTTTGAAGAAAAGCCCAATGCTGACATTTTATTTATAAAATCAGACCCTACATTTGAAGTCATAATAATAATGGCATTTTTAAAAGAAACCATTCTACCCTTTGAATCAGTCAACCTACCGTCTTCAAAAATTTGTAACAAAATATTAAATACTTCAGGATGAGCTTTCTCAACTTCATCAAGCAAAATTACAGAATAAGGCCTTCTTCTTATTTTTTCAGTAAGTTGCCCAGCTTCTTCATAACCAACATATCCTGGAGGAGACCCAATAATTTTAGAAATTGCGTGCTTTTCCATATATTCAGACATGTCTAGTCTAATCATAGCCTTTTCATCATTAAACAAAAATTCTGCCAAAGCTCTAACTGTTTCGGTTTTTCCTACCCCCGTTGGTCCTAAAAATAAAAATGACCCCAGTGGTTTGTTTTCCTCTGAAATGCCTGCTCTAGCTCTTCTAATGGCGCGTGATATGGCAGAAATTGCTTCTTCTTGACCAATTACTTTTCTATTTAAAACAGCCTCCATTGTTTCCAACTTTTTAGCTTCTTCAGTAATTAAGCGGGTTAAAGGAATTCCAGTCCAACGAGAAACAACTTTAGCTATGTCTTCTTCGGTAACTTCTTCCTTTAAAAAATGATGAGTTTTTTGTAATTTAATTAATTTTTGCTCAACTTCTTTTTGTTCTTTTAATAGTTCTGGAATTCTTCCATATTTTATCTCTGCTACTTTTTCTAAATTAGCATCGCGTTGTGCCATTTCTGTTTGATATGACAAGTTATCAATTTTTTGTCTAATATCTTTTATTTTATTTATCAACTCTTTTTCTGCTCCCCACTTAGCTCGCAAACCCTTAGATTTTTCTCTAATATCAGCCAATTCTCTAGCAATAACTTTTAATCTTTTTTCAACTCCTTTTTCTTTTTTTAAAGCTTGTTTTTCAATTTCTAGTTTATTAATTTCTTCATCAAATTTTTCCAATTCTTGAGGGTCTGATTCAATCTCAAGCCTCAAAGCTGAAGCTGCTTCATCCATAAGATCCACAGCTTTATCTGGTAAAAATCTATCAGAAATATATCTTGAAGATAATTCAACCGCAGCCTTTATGGCTGAATCTTTAATTCTTACCCCATGATGCACTTCATATTTTTCTTTAATTCCACGCAAAATAGCAACTGCGTCTTCAGTTGATGGCTCTTGTACAAAAATAGGTTGAAACCTTCTTTCTAATGCAGGATCTTTTTCAATATATTTCTGATACTCGCGAATTGTTGTAGCTCCAACTGCTCTTACCTCACCCCTGGATAAAGCTGGTTTTAATAAATTTGAAGCATCAATAGCGCCTTCGGCAGCTCCAGCTCCTACTAAAGTGTGAAGTTCATCAATAAATAAAATATATTTACCTTCTGCGCGCGAAATTTCCTTCAGCAAAGCCTTAATTCTAGTTTCAAATTCTCCTCGGTATTTTGTACCTGCAATTAAAGCTCCAAGATCCAAAGAAATAACCTCCTTGTTTTTTAAATATTCTGGCACATTTCCTCTGGCAATTCTTTGAGCAAATCCCTCAATTATGGCAGTTTTTCCAACACCAGCTTCTCCAATTAAAACTGGATTATTTTTAGTTCTTCTAGAAATAATTTGCATAAGCCGTCTTATTTCATTATCTCTTCCAATTATAGGGTCAATTTTTCCTGCTGAAGCTAGATTAGTTAAATTCCTAGTATATTTTTCAATAACTTGATATTTGGATTCTGGCTCAGGATCAGTAATTTTTTCTGAGCCCCTTATACCAGATAAAATTTTTAAAACTTGCTCATAATCAATTTTGCCAGCTTTTAAATTGCTTCCAGTACCTTGAGAAACAATAGAAATTTTATCTAAAACATCTTTTGCTGTAGATTTAGTATCTACTAAAGCCAAAAATAAATGTTCTACAGAAATAAACTCATCTCCCATTTTTATTGACTCTTGGCGAGCACGATCTAAAACTTTTGCCATATCTTGAGTTAAATAAAGCTGTCCAAAAGCATTAGCATTTGGTGCTGTGGGAATTTTACTAATTTGCAAATCAACCTTCTTTTTTAGATTATCAATATCAAAACCTAATTTTTGTAAAATAGTTAAAACTACATTTCCTTCTTGCCAGAGTAAAGCACAAAATAAATGTAAAGCATCAATTTGTTGTTGACCTTTTTCTTGTGCAATTTGCTGAGCTGTCATAATGGCGTCTTGAGCTTTATTGGTAAAATTATTTCCTTGTCCAGGATTATTCATTGATGGCATATTTTTTTATCTTAATTTAGTTATATTATATCTCTTTTATAGTACGATTTCAACCCCTAATTTCTTTCAAAAAATAATATAATTAGCACTCTTAATCTTTGAGTGCTAATTATATCAGAATAACAAATTAGTTCAAGTCCTTGACATTGGGCATTGTATATGATATAAATATAGTAAGCTCTTTTCACCTCTCACCCCTTCAGGAGAAGCAAAATGGATGTTGCTTTTGTTTTTGGTATTGTTGGTTTGTTTATGGTTTTTTTTGGAACAACCATGATGGTTTTCAAAAAAGACTTCTCTCTGGCGGTGTTTTCAATTATAGCTGGGTTTTGCATTATTTTTTTATTTGTAAACCTTCGGGTAAAACAAACAATTAGAATAATGACCCCAGTTTCAGTTACTATTTCTGAAAAATAGTAACATCCAGCCATTTAACGGAGCTTAGATAGACTCCGTTTTTTTATAACTGTACTTTAACAACCAAACAAGGAGCATCTGAATGTTAACAAAAATACAGTTAGCATTAATCACTGTTTTCATTATTTCTTTTGTTTTTGTGGGTATTTTCCTATTAGTATCTAATCCGTGGGGTGGACCTAAAAAAGTTTTACATTTTTTTCAGGGAATTCTTTTAAGAGTTTCCAGAACAGTCCGCATTATAAAAATGATTAAAAATCGCGGAGTAAAAAATGTCCACCGTAAATATCCTAAAACAGTGGATTGGATTGTTAGTTCTTTTATTTTTATTATAACAATAATTATCATCACGTTTGTCGTGTTGGTTTATGCGAGCTTATTTGGTGGGCTCGCTTTTTTATTTACATTAATGTAATAATTTGCTAGTAAATAAAAAGTGGCTATTAAAGAAATTCTCTAAATGCCACTTTAGCAAAGACAGAATGATTTGCGAACTATATACTAGTACATTATTTTTTCTATCAACTCTGCTCCTAAGTCTGTAATCCCACCAAAATAATATGTTTCTTGGTCAATTCCTACTTCTAATCTTTGTGAAAAATAGTAAGAGTGACACACAGGTCTTCCATTTGGCCTTCTGCTTTCTATGTTTACAATCTCGGTGGCTTTTACCCAATAAACAGCCAATACAGACTCTTGGTTAACACTTAAAGCACAAGACAAACCTAAGTGAGCACTAGGAACTTCTATAAATTCCACTTCTTTAGATGGTGGCAACTTTAAAGACCATCTTTCTGCCGCAGCCCTAGCACTTTTATCCAAGACAGAAATATAACAAATCACTTTTTTTATTCCACCAGTCACAAAAAAAACATTTACTCTTTTTTCTTGGGGTATAGCAAGTACCTTACACATGATCATTCCTCCTTTAAATTTTAAATGAACAACTCATTAGCCTTCACTGACATTAGTGAAAACAAAAGCCCCATTCTTTAGAAAGGGGCTTGTTTTGATTAATTAAGTTAAGTTATTTTACTTTAGCTTTTTTAATTTTCCAAAACCAACCTCTTTCATTAAGAAGTAAAAGCTAAAATACCAGATTGTTGAGAGATTAGTTTGATTCATATTAATTTATACTTTATGTTAGCAAAGTTAAAAAACATTGTCAATATTTGTTTTGTATATGTAAAGGCTAAATAGAAATGTCATACCTGCCGGCAAAGTAGAAATGTCATACTTGCCGGATTTTTTTTGTTTTTTATTTTCTTTCAATTGACAATGTTGGCTGTGTTTTATTGATTAAAAATCTTCTCCATG
>CAIWKF010000098.1 GCA_903913175.1 Candidatus Staskawiczbacteria bacterium | reverse complement strand
TGTTACTAATTGTGGACCCACCGGGAATCGAACCCGGCCCTCCTCCATGCCATGGAGGCGTAATACCGATTTACTATGGGCCCTAAGGGAGCGAAGCGAACACTTATGTGACACTTAAATTTTAGCAAAAATTTTAGGGTTCAGGCGGGAGCGAAGCGAACACTTAAGGGAATGTAATGAACACTTATGTGACACTTAAATTTTAACAAAAATTTTAGGGTTCAGGCGGGAGCGAAGCGAACACTTAAGGGAATGTAATGAACACTTATGTGACACTTAAATTTTAACAAAAATTTTAGGGTTCAGGAAAATTGTGCCCCCACTCAGAATCGAACTGAGATAGATTGCTTAAAAGGCAACTACTCTACCATTGAGTTATGGGGGCTTTCAATAAAATTATTATACCCTAAAGTCCTTCATTTTTCAAGTCTTGTAAAACTTTTCTTTGTTCTCTTGTTAATTTTTTTGGAGTTTTAATTTTTAGTTCAACATATAAATTACCTCTGTTATGACTTTGAAAATGCGAAGTTCCTTTTCCTGAAACACGCAAAACCTTTCCAGATTCTGTTCCTTCTGGCACAGTTAATAAAATTTTTGCACCTTCTAAAACTGGAATTTCAATTTCAGAACCCAAAACAGCTTGCGTGAAATTTATTTGCTCTTGCATAAATAAATCATCTCCTCTTCTTATAAATACTGGGTGTTGTTTTACGAAAACTCTAATATAAAGTGCTCCTGCTTTTCCTGCCTTTTTACCAGCTTCACCTTTGCCCTCAACTTTTATAACTTGATTTGTGTCAACTCCACTTGGAATGGTAATTTCAATTTCATCATTACCCTTTATTCTGCCTTCACCACGGCATACATTACAAGGTTTTTCTGGGCTATTTCCTTCACCTTTACACGCAGGACAAACACCCACAGTTGTATAAGAACCAAACATTGTTTTTTTAACTTGCTGAACTTGGCCAGACCCACGACAAGAAAAACATTCCTTAACTTTTGTTCCTGGCTCTGCTCCTGCTCCAGCACATCGTTGGCAAACAATAAATTTATTCAAATTAAATTTCTTTATTGTTTCTTTTAAGGTGTCTTCTAAATTTATTTCCATATCAACCTGAATATCTTTGCCTTTTCTACCATCTTTTTTTGTGGCTCGCCTTGCCCCTCCGCCAAAACCAAACAAATCACCAAACACAGAACCTAAATCCTCAAACTCAAATTCCTGCTCAGAATCTTGACCTTGTGCACGATTTCCCCATGCCCAGTTAAAATCAAAACCTTGTCCATTAAATCCTTGTCCACCACCAGCACCCGCTTGATCAAAAGTTCTTCCAAATTGATCATACTGTTGGCGTTTTGAAGTATCTGAAAGAACCTGATAAGCTTCATTTATCTCTTTAAATTTCTTTTCATCACCGCCTTTGTCAGGGTGATGTTTATGAGCCAATTTATGAAAGGCTTTTTTTACTTCATCTTGTGTGGCACTTTTTGTAATGCCTAATAATTCATAATAATCCATTTGTTTAAGTTGTAGCTGGTAGCGAGTAGCAAGTAGACTTTTAGCCTACAAACTACTCACTACGCACTGCTCACTAGATTATTTTTCGGTGAATTTGGCTTCGTCAGCTTTTGGCTCGGAGTTGTCATCTGGATTCGCCTCACCAGGATTTGCTCCTGGATTTTGCTCACCAGCTGGTGGTGGAGTTTGTTTATACATTTCTGCGCCAACTTTTTGAATGGCTTGTGATAATTCTTCTGTGACCTTCTTTATTTCTTCTATGTTATCACTTTTTAAAACATTTTTCAATGCAGTAATTTTTTCCTGAGCTGGCTTTTTTAATTCTTCACCAACTTTGTCGCCCGCATCTTTTAAGGTTTTTTCTGAAGAATAAATTAAAGCTTCTGCCAAATTTTTGGTTTCAATAATTTGTTGTTTTTTCTTATCCTCTTCTGCGTGAAGCTCGGCATCTTTTTTCATTTTTTCTACTTCTTCTTTAGAAATTCCAGCAGAACCTTCAATTCTAATTGACTGAGTTTTCCCTGTGGCCTTATCTTTAGCAGACACATTTAAAATTCCATTTGAATCAATATCAAAAGAAACTTCAATTTGTGGCAAACCTCGTGGAGCTGAAGGAATTCCATCAAGTCTGAAAATTCCTAAAACTTTGTTATCTACAGCCATTGGTCGCTCACCTTGCAAAACTTTTATGTCCACAGAAGTTTGATTGTCACTAGCTGTAGAAAATGTTTGAGTTTTAGCAGTTGGTACAGTTGTATTTTTAGCAATTAAAACTGTATTAACCTCACCCATTGTTTCAATTCCTAAAGAAAGTGGAGTTACATCTAAAAGCAAAACATCACGCACCTCACCTTGCAAAATTCCACCTTGAATTGCTGCGCCAATTGCCACCACTTCATCTGGATTTACTTCTTTATTTGGTTCTTTTCCAAAAAGTTTTTTTACTTCTTCAGTCATTTTTGGCATTCTGGTTTGTCCGCCAACCATAACAATTTCATTTATATCACTAGTTTGCAAACCAGCTTCCTTTAAAGTGCTTTTTACCAATTCAATTGATTTATCTAAATAGTCTTGCACCATTTCCTCAAACTGTGCTCTTTTAATTTTGTAAAGCAAGTGTTTTGGACCAGAAGCATCAGAAGTTATAAATGGTAAATTAACTTCAGTTTCTAAACTGCTAGATAATTCTATTTTTGCTTTTTCTGAAGCTTCTTTAATGCGTTGTAAAGCCAAATTATCTTTTGATAAATCCACGCCATTATCTTTTCTAAATTCTTTTACCAAGTAATCCATAATTCGTTGATCAAAATCATCTCCACCCAAATGAGTGTCTCCGCCAGTGGCCTTTACCTCAACTGTGTCAGCGCCCACATCTAAAATTGAAATATCAAAAGTTCCTCCGCCAAAATCATATACCACAATTTTCTCATCTTTCTTTTTAGTTAATCCATAAGCCAAGGCCGCAGCAGTTGGTTCATTAATTATTCTTTTTACATTAAAACCTGCAATTTCTCCGGCAATTTTTGTGGCTTTTCTTTGTGAATCATCAAAATATGCTGGGCAAGTAATAATTACATCGGTAATAGTTTCGCCCAATTTGGCTTCGGCATCAGCTTTTAATTTTTGCAAAATCATAGCAGAAATTTCTGCAGGATTATACCAGCCATCTTTTCCGCCAGTCCCATTTCCACTTCCCATTTTTACATCTACGCCACCATCTTGAGATTCTCTTATTTCATAAGGCAATAGCTTTTTATCTCTTTGTACTTCTGCGTCAGAAAATTTTCTTCCAATTAATCTTTTTACAGAATAAATTGTATTTTCATGATTTGTGACAGCTTGCCTTTTTGCCAAAACCCCCACAGCCCTCTCACCAGTTTTTGAAATTGCCACAATAGATGGCGTGGTTCTGGCCCCTTCTTTGTTTTCAATAATTTTTGCCTCACCATTTACTACAACCGCCATTGCGCTAAATGTTGTACCAAGATCAATACCTAATATCTTTGACATTGTTTTATTCTCGTCATTGCGAGCCTAAGCGAAGCAATCTCTTTTTGTTTCGTTTCTCTCACAATAACAAATTTTTTTATTTTTAATTATTCTTAATAATTTGTTTACTAAATTTATTGGTTTGGCTAATTTGATAATAAATTTGTGACAATTTTTACAAGTTTATCTTTTTCAGACCTGTCTGAAACTGCAATCAAAAGTGAAAGGGCGGTTAGAGCGTTATCATTTATTTTCTTTTCATTGTTATCTTTGTAAAGGTAATTATTTTTGTCTAAATAGTACACAAATAAAAACGAGGCTATTCTTTTGTTTCCATCAACAAATGGGTGATCTTTGATTATAAAATATAACAAATGCGATGCCTTTTCTTCAATGCTTGGGTATAATTCCTTTTTATCAAAAGTTTGCAAAATGTTTCCCAAAATTGCTTTAAATTTATCTTCATATTCTTGTCCAAAAATTTCTTTGGCCTCGCCTTTTTCTACTAAATCTTTTTTTATTCCTTTTATAACTTCAAAGGCAATTTTTTCATTTAAAACAAATTTTCCTTTGCCGTTTTTTTGCAACAAAACTTTTTCTTTGTCATATTGCTCAAGTAAAGTTAAGGTTTTAGAGTAATCGGCCAGCAAACTTAAAATTTCTTGCTCTTGGCCGGCCAGCAATTGATTTTTTGACTTTTCTTGCAAAAACAAAATTGATGATTGCAATTCTTTAAATTTTTCTTTAGCTTCCAAAATTCTCTTTTCATTTATGGTAAAACCCTGCACTAAATGGTCTTTTAATGTTTTTGTCGCCCAAATCCTAAATTGCGTAGCTCTTACAGAATTTACTCTGTAACCAACAGAAATTATTGCATCAAGATTATAAAATTGAGTTTTGTACTTTTTACCGTCCGAAGCAGTATGTTCCAAAATGGAACTAACTGATTTTTCTTTTAGTTCGCCTTCTTTCAAAATATTATTTAAATGTTTTGTAACTGCTGGCCTATTTACACCAAATAGCAAAGCAATCTGTAATTGCGTAAGCCAGATATTCTCCTGCTCAAACTTAACCTCAATTTCTGGCCCTTTTGAGGCTTTATAAATAATTATTTCTCCTTTTTTTATTTCGTTTATATTTTCTTTTTTCATTTTTTTACTTTAACAATTTGTTTACTAAATTTATTGGTTTGGCCCCTGCAATGTGCATTGGCTCGCGAATATCCAATTCTTTTACTATCTGTGATGGTGTTCTAAAAGAAATGCTCATAACGCCAATTACTTTGTTTGTTTCCACATCAATTACTGGGCAACCGGAATTTCCTGGGTTTGAAATGGCATCAATTATTAGCCAATTTCTCTTTTTTTCTGGATCTGTGCCATCTCGCTTGATGTTGCTTACAATTCCTTTGTTTACCACTAGGGTCACCCCAAACCCATCATTTATAAGCTGAGCTGCATAAGGAAACCCAATAAAATATGTATCTTGCCCAACTTCCACATTTTCCGAATCCCCAAGCTCTAATTCCTTTAAGTTTTCTGGCCTTTCCACAAATTCAAACACTGCTAAATCATTTTTATTATCAAGCTTTTCTGGGACTAATTTAATAGGAAACCATTGGTATCTTTCTAAATCCCCGTTCTTTTGTTCAACCATTACATTGGCTTTTAAATTATCAACTTGATCCTGAGTTAAATTATTTAATAAGTGTGCCACAGAAATAATTTTCCCATTTGCTAAAAATCCACTTCCTAAAATTGTCATTTGGCTTGGTGCTGGACTAAATCCAACAGCCACAATTGAGGCTCTTACGTTTTTTATATTTTCTTTTAAATTTGTCATTAATTTTAAAAATTATGCTTTATAATGTATTGACAAGAATAATTAATTTTGATATAATA
>CAIWKF010000097.1 GCA_903913175.1 Candidatus Staskawiczbacteria bacterium | reverse complement strand
TATTAAGTAAGTATGGACTAAAGCACTTTTTACTGATATTATAAATAATTATTGGAGGAGTCGCATAGTGGCTATTGCAACGCCCTGGAAAGGCGTGACCCTAACGGGTCCCGTGAGTTCGAGTCTCACCTCCTCCGCCTTCGCTCACTAGCTTCGGCGAGACACTGTTCGCCACCAAGCCCGTCATCGGGCTTTTTTTATTACAAATTTATGAGCTCTTTTAATAATTTATTTTGCCCTTTCATTTTATTTCATGTTTCTTAAAATTTTTATTCGCTCTTCAATAGGAGGATGCGTGGAAAACAATTTTACAAACCAAGTTTGGCCTTGTTTGCCACGAAATGGATTAGAAATAAATAAGTGACTACTGGCAGTGCTAGCGGTTTTCATAACAGTTAGGTCTTGCGATATTTTTTCTAAAGCACTTGCCAAGCCCTCTGGGTATCTAGTTAGTAAAGCACCACTGGCATCTGCCAAAAATTCACGCTTTCTAGAAATAGCCAATTGGATTAAGGTAGCGGCAATGGGCGCTAAAACTGCTGCTAAAATGCTTAAAACCACCAAAATAATGCCTAAATTTCCTTTGTTATCATTATCTGAATTTCTGCCTCCTCCAAACATACTAACTCGTAAAAACATATTTGAAACCATAGCAATTACTCCTGCTAAAATTACCACCACAGTACTTAAAAGCATGTCTTTATTACCAATATGTGAAAGTTCATGAGCCAAAACTCCTTGAAGCTCTGTTTTGTCTAGCTTGTTTAAAAGCCCTTGAGTCACTGCCACAACTGCATGTTTTGCATCACGCCCAGTAGCAAAAGCATTTGCCTGCATTTCTGGAATAATGTAAATTTTAGGCACTGGCAAACCCGCAGTAATGCACAAATTTTCTACTACATGATAAAGCTCGGGGTTTGTGCCATGCTCTACTGGTACTGCTTTATACATTGCCAAAACAATTTTATCTGAATACCAATAACTTACAAAACTAGTGAAAAAAGAAAAAATAACTGCCACAACCAAAATTCCATTACTATTTAAAGTATATGAAAATAACCAACCAAGTAAAATTATAAACACCAAAAACCCAGTTACAAGTAACCAAGTTTTTCTAGTGTTTGAATCTGCCTCTGTATAAAGTGTAGCCATAAATTTATTTTTTTAAGCAAGCATCTTTTAAATAATTGTCACCAACAATTTTCTGACATAAATTTTTATCCTTTGTTGTTGATGAAACCTCATAATAACATGTATTTTTTGTTTTTGTGTTACTTACAAGCTCACAAAGACTGCCATTCTTAGTAGCTTCTGCTACTTCGTAGTAACAATTATCTCTCCAGCCTGGAAACCATTCCTGTAGGCTATTATCTGAACAGATGTTGCCATCTTTTTTATATACCGCAACATCTATAAAACACTGGCCTATGTACCCAAAATTACCAGACATATTATACTTACAAATAGAATAAGAGTGACCTATGTTTTTATTAAAATAATAAACACATTCATTTCTATCTTCTAGGGTCACTTTATCACATTCAGATAATTTTGAATCATTATAAATTTTAAAATATTCATCGAAACAAAAGTTGCAAGCTGCTATATTTTTATTTTCAATTGCTACTTTGCGCCTACATTTATCCTTATTACCACCACCCATAATAGGCTCCGAGATTTCCTTACATATTGCTACATCGTTTTTAAGCACCGCTTCCTGAGTTTTCTTAATGAGATAATCTTCACTGGTTGTATATAAAAAATTCCAAATACTTACTATATAAAAAACTAAAATTCCTAAAGCTAAGACACCCACACTAACAAGGATTATTGTAATTATCTTTTTCTTTACTGGGCTAATATTACTGCCCTTACATACAAAAATATTATATATCACCCATAAAATGATGATTATTGGAAGAAAAAATGATAGCCAAATTCCTAAAAAAACAGCAAAGAATAAAAATAAAATATTAATTACTTTGGAATTTAATAAATTCATAACTAGAATTTTACGTTTATGTTTTCGCGTTCTGGGCTCTGAGCTTGAAATAATTCCATTTCAGAAAAACCAAGTTGTTTGGCAATTAAATTAGTTGGGAAAGTTTGAACTTGAATGTTTAAATCACGCACATTGGTGTTGTAAAACCTTCTAGAAGCTTGAATTTTATCTTCTGTGTCTGTAAGTTCGGTTTGCAATTGCAAAAAGTTTACAGAGGCTTTTAAATCTGGATAATTTTCTGAAACTGCAAATAAGCTTTTTAAAGTATCAGAAAGCATATTTTCTGCCTTGGCTTTATTGTCTACACCTTGAGCATTCATAGCACTAGCTCGGGCTTGCGTAACTTTTTCAAAAAGCTCTTTTTCATGCGTGGCATAACCTTTTACTGTTTGAACTAAATTTGGAATCAAATCATACCTTCTTTTTAATTGCACATCAATGTCTGACCAAGCTTCCTTTGACCTCATTCTTAACTTAACCAAACCATTGTAAGCTGAAACTAACCAAATGCCCACGACCACTATAATTGCAAAAAGTATAAAACCAAACATATGTTTTTAATTTTCAATTTTCAAAATTCAATTTTTAATAAATAAAACAATGTAGTATTGTAAAATTCAATGAAAATTGTAAATTGTAAATTGATATTTTATTTATATTTTTTCTATTATGCTATTTAAATTTTCAACAAAATACTTAAGAACTGGCAACTGTAGTGGAAATATGCTTTCTGGTCTACCATTAACTATTTTTTTCAATTCTTTTATAGAAACCCATTTTGGGTCTTTAGCTTCAGTAATATTTATCTTTACATCTCCTCCAACCTCACACACAAAAACAAAACCAATCCACGGTAAACCATTGTTAGTTTCTAAAACTTGCTGACAAATAAATGGCTTGAAAACAAATGCTTTATCATTTTTTCTTGGGCTTAAAATGCCCCCATTATAATCATTTATTATTTTAACTATATCTAAATTAGTCTCCTCTTTTATTTCTCTCTTAAGAGCATCATAAACATTTTCATAAGAATCTATGCCGCCTGCGGGAATTTCAAGCATTCCAGAATATGTCGGACTTGACTTTGGCTTCCACCGTGTTTGGAGAAATATTTTTATTTCTTTTTTTTCTTTTTTAAAAAGTATCGCAGAAACTATTGCTTTTGGTTGTGCCTTCATATTATTTTGGCAGGTTCCCAATCAAGTCGCTGAAATTTGGGTATTGTGTTACAAATTTATAATTAAATAATTTAAGTAACATTAAAAAGTCTCCCAGTTCTTCCCTAAACTTTTCTGGTCCATTAAACACTTCCCACATTTCTTGAGCCAAATTTTCAGTGTATTTATTTAAAACTTCATAATCTGACTTTCTTTTTAAATAATTGATAATTTGTTTAAATTCTCCCCTGTCCAGCCAAATTCCTTGACATTTTTTGCAAAAATCAATTTTAACCTTTGAATCATCATATTTACTTTCCACAAACATAATACGACAAACCGGGCATTGTTTTTGACTACGCGAAAACTCAAACCTAGCTTTATCTCGCCAAATGTCAAAATCAAGCCAATTTAGCTCTTTATCTCTTTCATCTTTTGCATGTCTAAGTTCATCACTATTAAACCAAATACCCATGCAATCTGGGCAGGCATCAACCTCTACATTGTGAAAATTTATTTTTTGCAATTGCGTTATATGTTTATTTGGACATTCCATATTTTTTTAAAATAATAATTAATTTTATATT
>CAIWKF010000096.1 GCA_903913175.1 Candidatus Staskawiczbacteria bacterium | reverse complement strand
GGTCATTATCAAAAGTAAAAACAATTTCTTTGCCCGTGTTAGAAATTAATTGGTATAGATTTTATGTAGTAATGCTTTCATGTTTAGTGTGTACCTCTATAGTTTTATTATTTTTTTATGTTTTTGGAATTAATCAACTTACAAAAGGAAGTTATTTAATTGGTAATTATGAGAAGAAAATAAACATTTTATTGGTTGAAAGTAGAGATTTGCAAATGAATTTTGCTGAAAGTAGTTTTTTAGGAGGAATTCAGGATAGGGTCAAGGAGTTAAGTTTTCAAAAAACAACTGAAGTAAAATATATTCAAGTTTCAGACAATTATTTAGCACTAAAAGCAAAATAATAAAAAATGAGAATTCAAAGAATAAACGCAATCTTATTTTTATTTTTTATTTTTACAGCAGCTATTATTAGCCGCTTATTTTTTCTACAAATAATTAGTCATAAACTTTATCAATCACAAGCCCTGGGTCAACAAGTAGGTTTTTCTGAGGTACAGGGTAGCAGGGGACAAATATTTTTTAAAGACAGTAGAGATAGTAAGGGGCAAATAGCATCTGGAGAAATAAAAAGCTTAGCTATTAATAAGAAAATTTGGACTTTGGCAGTAGTTCCGTCTTTGGTAACTGATAAAAACATTTTTGCAAAAGAAATAAGCAAAATAACAGGGTTAACTCAAGAGGCTGTGGCTTTAAAATTAGATGGAGAGAGCAATTACTATGTTTTAAAGAAAAATTTATCAGATCAAGAATTATTGGATTTAAATAAATTAGATTTAAAAGGCATTCGCCTTGATAGTGTGCTTGGTAGATATTATCCACAAGAAAATTTGGCTTCAGATATTGTAGGTTTTTTAGGTGGAGATGGAACTGGTCAATATGGAATTGAAGGGTATTATGATAATATTTTAAAAGGCAAAACAGGAATACAAGAGAATAAAAGAGGCTTAGATTTAATTGGAGAAGATACTCAAATGAATTTAGATGGATCTGATTTATATTTAACAATTGATTATAATATTCAATTTGAGGCAGAGTCTCTATTAAAACAAGCAAAAAAAGATTTAGATATTGATAATGGGCAGATTATAGTTTTAAAGCCAGACTCAGGAAGAGTTTTGGCTTTGGCAGATTTTCCATCTTTTGATCCGAATAATTTTTCAAAAGAAAATAATTTAGACATTTTTCAAAACTCGGCTGTTCAGAAGATTTTTGAACCTGGGTCTGTAATGAAGCCGTTTACTATGGCAATTGCAATAAACGAAGGTAAAATTACTCCAGAAACAAGTTATGTAGATACTGGAATGATAAAAGTTGGTCAAAACACAATATATAATTTTGGCAGAGAAAAATATGGTCAGCAAACAATGACTGGGGTTTTAGAAAAATCAATTAATACGGGGGCTGTGTTTGCCTCAAAAACAGTTACACACGAAACGTTTTTTAATTATTTGAATGGTTTTGCTTTAGATCAAAAAACAGGTATTGATTTACAAGGAGAAAATTATTCTAAAAATGATATTTTAAGAAATGGTTCTGAAGTTGGATTTATTACAGCAAGTTTTGGCCAAGGAATTGAAATGACGCCACTAGAATTAGCTCGAGGGTTTTGCGTGATTGCCAATGGCGGAAATTTGGTAAAGCCATATATAGTTGAAAAAATAATTAATGGAAAGGATGAAAGAAATATAAAATCAGAAATTATTGGTAGTATTATTTCTGAAAAAACAGCTATGCAGGTTACAAACATGTTAATTAGTGTAGTGGAAAAAGGTTTTGGAAAATCAGCAAAAGTACCAGGATATTATTTAGCTGGGAAAACTGGTACAGCAGAAGTTCCTATTGAAGGTGGTAGAGGATATTATACTGACAAAACTATTCAAAGTTTTATTGGTTTTGGACCAGCATTAAACCCAAAATTTTTAATTTTAGTTAAATTAGACAACCCAAAAGTTTCAGCTTCCAGTGTTTCAGCTGCTCCAATTTTTAATAAATTAGCACAATATATTATTAATTATTGGCAAATACCACCAGACTATACAGATTTAATTAAGTAACATTATGGAATTTATATTAAAAAATAAAAAAACAAGTCTTATAATTGTTGTTGGAGAAAAAAGAAACATATTTAGTGAGGTAATTTTTAGTGCAATTAAAAGTAGTTTTCCAACAAAGAAATTATTAAGAAGACCAAATTATTTTGATGTTTTAAGCTCTAATGTATTTATTATTAGTTTAGATATTAAAAAAGATTATAAAGATTTAAAGTTTTTATTAAAATCTTCTGTTTCGCCAATTTTAGTTTTATCTAAACTTGATGAAAAAGATTTTTTAGCAATTCAGGGGTTAGTAGAGGTCATGCCAAAAGAAAGTTTTTTGGTTATAAATTCAGATGATAGTTTATTAAAAAAAGTTAAAAGTACTGAAAATTGCAAAATTGTAAAATTTGGTTTTGATGATTTAGCAGATTTTAAAGCTAGTGATTTAAATGAAACTAATGATAGCGTAAACTTTAAAATGAATTATAGGGGCAGTTTTGTGCCAATTTGGTTGCCTAGCAACTTGGATGGCAGAGAAAAGGTGTATGCTGTTTTGTCTGCAGTTTGTATTAGTAATATTTTAGGTATGAATATTATTCAAACTGCCAGTAATTTAAAGAATAGTAATTTGTTAGACAAAGTATAATTATTATGATAAATTAGAGTAATTTAAGTTATATAGTTGGTCCCATCGTCTAGCGGCCAGGACACATGGTTCTCAACCATGTAACAGGAGTTCGATTCTCCTTGGGACCGCCATTTTATAAGAGAAAAGCTTATTTTAGCTTTGCTCTTTTTTGTTGCATAATTTATTGGTATAATATATTAATGATTACAAAAAATTTGCTTAAAGATTATGTTTATCCCGTGGCAACAATTTCTGGCTCAATTATTGGAGTGGGATTTTTTGCTTTACCATTTATTGCTAGTAAAGTTGGTATTTGGTTAATTCTAATATATTTTGTAGTTTTAACTGCTTTAGTTTTAAGTATACATTTAATTTTTGGAGAGATAAGTATAAACACTCCAGATTATAAAAGATTTCCTGGCTTTGTAGGATTTTACTTAGGTAAAAAACCTCAAATTTTTTCTTTTTTTTCTGTTATTTTAGGATATTTTGGAGTGCTTTTAGTTTATTTAATTGTGGGTGGACAGTTTTTAAGCTCATTACTTGTGCCATTTTTTGGGCAGAGTACAGTTTTTTATACTTTTTTGTATTTTGTTTTGGCTGGGATAATTATTTATTTTGGAATTTCAGCAGTCTCAAAATTTGAACTTGGGGCTTTGTTATTTTTATTATTTTCCTTTATTTTGGTTTTTATTAAATCTATGCCACAATTTAATTTTTCTAATATTAATGCATTTGGGAGCTTTGATATTAAAAATTTATTTTTGCCCTATGGTGCAATTATTTTTTCTTTATGGGGAGTAGGGTTAATTCCAGAAGCAGAAGAAATGGTGGTTAATAGCAAGAATGTTCTTAAAAAAATTATAATAATTTCAACTTTAATTCCAGCAGTTTTTTATGTTTTATTTATTTTATTGATTTTAGGAATTACAGGAAGCAGTACAACTGAATCTGCTTTAACTGGGCTTGGTAGTTTTTTAGGAAATGGGGTTGTATTAATATCTCTTTTAGTTGGTGTAATAATAACTTTTTCAGCTTTTATAACACATGGATTAAACTTAAAAAAGATTTTTGTTTATGATTTAGGTGTAAAAGAAAAACAAGCTTTTATTTTTACCTGTTTTACTCCAATGATATTGTTTTTACTTGGTTTAAATTCATTTGTTGGCTTGATATCTTTTGTTGGGGGAGTTTTATTGGGAATAGATGGAATTATGATTTTATTAATGTATAGGAAAATTCATACAGGACAACTATCAGGGTTGAGTAAAAATCTTATAATTTGCTTTTTAGGTGCAG
>CAIWKF010000095.1 GCA_903913175.1 Candidatus Staskawiczbacteria bacterium | reverse complement strand
CGGCAATCTATTCTATGGATCTGCCAATTCTGTTGGTCTTGTTTACTCAATGAACCAAACGGCATATAATGATAACGGTACAGCCATAAACTCCTACGCTTGGACTAAAATTCTAAATTTTCTGCCTTAGCTTTTTCTACAATAGCAGAAGCCAAAGGATGTTCGGAAAGTTTTTCCACAGATGCTGCAATCTGAAGTATATTTTGAATTTTGAATTTTGAATTTTGAATTTCGATTATATCTGTAACAACTGGCTTGCCCTGTGTAATTGTTCCAGTTTTATCCATAACAATAGTATTCACGCCAGATAACTTTTCTAAAGCTTCAGCATCTTTAACTAAAATTCCATTTTCTGCCCCCTTGCCTACGCCAACAATTATTGCAGTAGGAGTTGCCAAGCCCAAGGCACAAGGACACGCAATAACCAAAACTCCAACAAAACATAAAATTGCATAAGACAATGCAGTTGAAAATCCAATAGTAGCGCTTCCAACTACTATCCACAAAACAAACCCAATAATAGAAATTATTAACACAGTAGGCACAAAAATAGCTGAAATCTTGTCAGCCAAAGCTTGAATTGGAGCTTTGGAACCCTGAGCTTCTTCTACCATTTTTATAATATGAGCCAAAAGAGTTTGGTCCCCAACTTTTGTAGCTGTAAATTTAAAACTGCCTTGTTTATTTATAGTAGAACCAAAAACTAAATCCCCCACATTTTTATCTACCGGAATTGGCTCGCCAGTAATCATGGCCTCATCAATTGAAGACTGCCCTTCAATAATTTTTCCATCAACTGGAATTTTTCCACCAGGCTTTACAAATACAACATCACCCACTAAAACATTATTTATAGAAATTTCAATTTCTGTATTATTTCTAATTACGAAAGCTGTTTTTGCCTGCAAACCCAAAAGTTTTTCGATAGCTTGACCAGTTTTTAATTTACTCTTAGCCTCCAAATATTTTCCTAAAGTTATAAACCCAATAACCACAATTACCACATCAAAATATGTATCTTGAGGCAAAGAAAAATATAATCTTATTTTAGGAAAAAGAGTAATTACAGTGCTATAAATAAAAGCTACAAAAGTTCCAATACCAATTAAGGTATCCATATTAGCCACTCTGTATTTTGCAAATCTCGCCACTCCCAATAAAAATGGTTTTCCAAGGCTAAACAAAATTATTGTGGCTAAAACTAAACAAATTACATTTAAAATATTTTCCGGCACAAAAAAAGCCGGCACAAAATAAAAATACTTTGCCAGAATATTTTCTATCATTATTAAAAAAACTAAAACTGCTAAAGAAAAAGAAAATTGCACCTTTGTTTTTTGTTTGCCTAACTCTTCTTCTTTGTTGTGCATATGTTCTTCCTTGCTCATACCTGGCATTTCAGAAGACATTTCTTTTTTATCAAAACTGTACGACGTCGGGCGTCGTACAGTTTCTATAAATTCGTAGCCAAGTTTTAAAATTTCTTGGTTTATTTTATCTAAAGAAACTTTGCTTTCATCAAATTCTATTTCTGCTTTTTCTGTGGCAATATTCACATTAATTTTTTTAATACCATCAAGTTTTTGAATTCTGCCCGTAATTACTGCAGAGCAACTTGCACAATGCATTCCTTTTACATTAAATGTTTTTTTCTCCATAAATAACTATTTATTTAAATCTTTTAATAATTTATTTAAATTAATTCCATACATTTTACAAACTTCGTCAATTTTTAATTCTGTCATTTCAAATTTAGCCATAGGACAAAGCAAACACGGCACGCTAAATTTGTGCAGAATTTCTTCAGCTCCAGGTTTTTCCAATATTTTTTCTAAAGTAGTCGTAGCACTAATTTTTTTAGTGCTTTTTTTAATTTTTTTTGTTATCATATTCTTTTATTTATTTTACTACTTCAATTGTTCCTCGCACCATTCCCATGGTGCAAGAAAACCCAAATTTTCCAACTGAAGTTGGAGTAAATTCTTTTATTATAACTCCTCCAGGTTTTAAAACAACAACATCAGAAAATAAATTTCTAGCAACAATTGCTCCATTACACCCCAAAGAACTTTCGCCAGTAATTTCCCAAGAAACTGGCACATTCATTCTTACTTTAAAATAATTTGGTGAATCTACGCCTGCTGAAGCTGTCATTTTTATAACTTGCTTACCATTTACAATTAAAGGCAAATCTTTGGTATCAGCTTTTTTTGCAACTTGTTCTGTTTGATCTTGTGAAAAAACTTTTGTCAAAGCGCCAAGCAAACCATTATAACCTAAAACTGACATTTGATTATTTAAATTATACAAAGCAAAAAATATAACAATAAATCCTGCAACCTTAGAAAACCTTTCAGCTAAATTGGGCTTAAAAGAAAATTTAACACTGGTTAAACCAATAAACAATAAAGGTAAAGCAGTGCCCAAAGCAAAAGCAGACATAATTAAACCCCCTAAAAGTGCACTACCAGACAACAGTGCCAACCCTTGTGTAGTAATAGTAAAACCACATGGCAAGAAAAATGTTAAAGCTCCCATAATAAACGGTGCATATTTACTTTGAAATTTTTTCTCGTTAGCAATATTACGAGTTACAGATTTTGGTAAAGAAAATTGAAACTTGCGAAATGCCTTTACCCCAAGCATTTGCAAGCCAAAGCCTATCATTAATAAGGAAATTACAATAATTAAAAAAGAAGTAAAGCCAAGTGATATTTGTAATTTACTGCCAGCCAAGCCCAAAATTGCTCCCAAAAATCCATAAGACAAAACTCTTCCCAAATTAAACATTATATGAGGCTGTAATTTTTCTGTTGTAGTTGCTTGCCCTGAACCATTTAGCGAATGGGAATAAATTTCGCCCCATTGTTTTGACATAGACAAAACAATTCCCCCAACTAAAGCCGCGCAAGAAGAAACTCCTGCTAAAATTCCAAATCCAAAAAAAGTGGCAATAGAAGAAGTTGAGGTCACATTAATAAAATCTGCCACGCCTAATTTACCCAACACCAAAAATGCTACAATAATAAACAAAGCAATATCAAAAGCCACAAAAGTTGAGTTGGCTTTTTTCTTTTCATTCCCACTTTCACGGTAATCCAGTTCATTGTTGTAAGAAGGTCCAGCTGACAAAGAAATATTATTATCTGAAAACACATATCCAAACTCCTTAAAAATCTGATTTAATTTATGCACATTTGGTTTTTCACCTTCATAGCTTATTATGACTTCCCCGTTTGCAGTTTTGGCATCAATTAACTTTACACCACTAATTTCCAGTAACTTTTTTTCAATTAATATTTCACAGGAAGCACAATGCATTCCCTTAACTTTGTATATATGTTGTTTGCGCATAGCTAATTTAATGGAGCGAGGCAATAAATTTTTAAAAGCGATTGCAGGCTCCCCTGAAAGAGAGGATCCGGAGCTTTTTAAAATTTGATTGCCGAGCGCAATTACTTGTTAAATAATTTTGTAACTTTTAAAATTTCATCTGTCATTTCTTGTTTTTTCTTTTTATTTTTAGAAGCCATGGCATTTTTAAAACAGGAATTTAAATGATTTTCCATAAGCATTTCATGAGCAGAGCGCAAAAGCCCAATTACAGCCAAATTCTGTTGCATAATATCAACACAATAATCGCCATTTTCCACCATCTGAATAATTTTAGCAGTCAAAGAATTGGCCTTTTTAAAATTAATTAATGTTTTTTCTTTATTTGTTATCATACAATTTATACGCAATTAATAATATTTAAATTTACATTATACCCATACCTATGGTATAGGTATAGTATATCAAAATAAAAAACCCTGTCAAGGCCTACGCTATGATGCCCCCACCAAGGATTTCTTTACCACAGTAAAAAACTGCAGATTGACCGGAGGTTATAGAATGCTGGGGTTTTTTGAAAATTAAATTTCCAGATTTATCTAAAACAGCTTTAACGCACTTACTTCTGTATCTTATTTGCACATCCAACGCAGCAGGAAATTTTCCGGGCTTATTTATCCAGCTTATATTTATAACTTTAGCACTTTTACCAAGCAAATCTTTTTTAGTACCCACAAAAATAATGTTTTTTTTAATATCTTTTTTTACCACAAAGTACGGCCCCCCACCGTCTTTAATGTCCAACCCATGACGCTGGCCAATTGTGTAATAATACACACCATCATGAGTTCCAATAATTTTTTTATTTTTTATTAAAACAATATTGCCTTGTTTTGGTTTTATGTAACTAGTTAAAAACTTTTTCATATTTAGTGGCCCAATAAAACAAACTCCTTGGCTGTCTTTTTTTTCTGCATTTTCCAAACCAAATTTCTTGGCTAGTTTTCTTACTTCTGACTTTTCTAAATTTCCAATTGGAAACAAAATCTTTGAAAGCTGCTGTTTTTTTAAGGTATATAAAAAATATGTTTGATCTTTATTGTTATCTATGGCCTTAAGTAGCTTAACTGAGCGAGCCAAATAAATTTTTCGAGCACACGGGTGCCCCGTAGAGAGGCCGTGGCGCGCAGAAAAATTTGATTTGGCGATCGAAGCAAGCGAATTACTTGAAAGTGAAGTCCTAGCATAATGTCCAGTTGCCACAAAATCTGCTCCTGCTTTAATAGCCCTATCATAAAATAAACCAAACTTTATAACTTTATTACACATGACATCAGGATTTGGAGTAATTCCTTTTTTATAAGAATCAATCATATACTTGCCCACTTGTTTTTCATATTCTTTTGCATAATCCCAAGTTAAAAATGAAATACCCAGTTTTGCAGAAACGCGCATGGCATCTTGCCTATCTTGTTTCCATAAACATTCACCAGACAAAACTTTTGGACTCCACTGACGCATATAAACTCCAGTCACTTCATACCCCCCTTCTTTTAAAAGCGCAGCTGAAACCGAGGAGTCCACTCCCCCAGACATTGCTACATAAACTTTTGTTTTTTTACTTATTCCATTTTTCATATTTCTTTTCAATAATTTTTTTAGATTTTAAAATTAAGTCATGTTTTTTTTGCAAATCTTTGGAAACTTCTTTTTTATTATTTATATAGTAATCATAAACTGCTTCAGTTAAAGCATCTACAGATAAAACCGAACAATGATATTTTATTTTTGGTAAACCATTTAAGGATTCAATAACATTATCTTTGGTAATTTTCAGTGCTTCTTTTATAGTTTTTCCTTTAGCTAAATCTGTGATAATACTACTTGTTGAAATAGCTGCAACACATCCAAAAGTTTCAAATTTTATATCTTTTATAACTTCTTCTTTTTTATTATTTTCTATAATCTTAATATAAAGATGCATCACATCACCACAAACAATGTTACCAACCTTGCCAATTCCGTCAGGATTTTTAATTTTTCCATAATTATGAGGTTTTCTAAAAGTTTCCATAACTTTTTTTGTATAAAGCCCTCCACAAATATTATTATTTATTGTTGCCATAATTTTTACTTAATATTTTTATAATTTTATTTAAATGGTGACATTTCTCTAATTTTTTCTACTATTACAGGCAAAACCTTTAAAAAATAGTTTATTTCTTTTTCTGTAGTACTTCTACCTAAAGAAATTCTTAAAGAGCCATGAGCTTGTTCTGGTCTTAAACCAATTGCCAATAAAACTGAACTTGGCTCTAATTTTATTGAAGAGCAAGCAGAACCCGATGAAACCGAAATTCCCTCCATATCAAGATATAAAACCATTGATTCTCCTTCAACAAAATCAAACCTTACATTTATATTATTTGCCAACCTTTCTTTAGCTGAGCCATTTAAATAGCTTCCTTTTATTTTAAGAGTTTCTTTTATAATTTTATCTCTTAGTTTTGATAATCTTATGTTTTCAGTTTTCATTTCTTTGCCACAAATTTCTATTGCCTTAGCAAACCCAATAATTGCAGGTAAATTTACAGTTGAAGATCTTGCTCCACTTTCTTGCCCTCCTCCATGCAGTAAAGGTTTAATTTTTACTCCTTGTCTTATATACAAAAGGCCAACTCCTTTTGGTCCATAAATTTTATGAGAACTTGCAGTTAATAAATCAACATTAAATTTTTCTACATTAATTAAAATTTTCCCAAAAGATTGAGAAGCATCTGTATGAAAATAAACATTTTTTTCTTTACAAATTTTACCAATTTCTTGAATATTTTGTATAACACCAATCTCATTTGAAGCGTGAATTATAGAAACTAAAATTGTTTTTTTAGTTATAGCTTTTTTTATATCTTCTGGGTTTACTAATCCATTTCTATCAACTGGAATTTTAGTAATAAAAAAACCTTGTGTTTTTAACCATTTAGCAGATTCTTCAATGCAAGGATGTTCAATAGCAGAAATTATAATATGATTACCCTTTTCCTTATTAGCATAAGCAACTCCCTTTAAAGCAAAATTATTACTTTCTGTAGCAGAACTAGTAAAAATAATTTCATTAGACTTTGCTTTTATAAAAATTGCCACAACTTGACGCGCTTGCTCAAGTGCAATTTTTGCTGTTTGACCCAATAAATGCAAAGACATTGAATTTCCAAATTCTTTTGAAAAATATGGCATCATTGCTTTTAAAACTTTAGGATCAACTGGAGTTGTTGCTGCATAATCTAAATATATTTTTTTATTTGACATTATAATAAATCACTTAATTTTATATTTTTTAATGTTTTTTTTATTGCTTTT
>CAIWKF010000094.1 GCA_903913175.1 Candidatus Staskawiczbacteria bacterium | reverse complement strand
TTCTTGTGTGAATCTTCTTTTACTCATATTATTTTTTGGTTGTTTGTATTAATGATAATTATTCTACCTTATCTACCTTCCAAATACAAAAAGCAGACACTTTCGTGTCCACTTTTTGGGGTACAGATCAATCTTGCGGGTTTTTTTATTGCTTGCCATGCGAAGCCTTGGCGAAGTTGGAAGCAAAGTGTTGTGCGACAGCTCTTGACAATTTATGCATAATATGATAGACTTAGTGCTTAATTTGATCTTTGACAATTTTGCACGATTTACGCAATTAGACTCAATTTCATTTGAAATTTGATTTTTTTTAATTGTGTTTAATTGCGTAAATTGTGTGTTTTGTGTTTCAATTTTTGGAAAGGGCGAAAGCCATGTTGTCGAATTTAGTTTCCAGTGTCGTGAGTTTCGTTCGTTTCGTTGTGTCCGTTTTTTTTGCCAAGACTGAGAAGGTCTTTGGCGAGCCTCGGAGTTTGTGCTTCGAGGAGTGCGAGGGGAGATTAATGCTGTCGGGTAACAATCTGTTGGTCACTGACGGTGCGCCGGTTGTCGACAATGTGTCGACGATCGAGGTCCCAGTGGTCCAACTGAGTGCTGTTCCACTCACAGTCGCGGATGCCACGAGCAGTTTCGTGGTCAGCGCAGCCGGAGGTGGTGATTATTGTGCGTCAGTTCAGAATGTGGACATTAATGGTGACGGATACGTCACCGCAGTGGATGTGTTGATAATAGTGAATGACATCAATAGTCGTGGTGGCTCGTTCCATCTCAATGCCATGTCTGGTCAATGGAAGGATTTGGCCGATCCCAACGGGGATGGCTGGCGTACTCCGCAGGATGCGTTGTATGTGATCTGGGATTTGAACTGGAATGGTCCCCATAAAGTCGTGTACGATTGTGTTGATCTCGTAAAGATGGAGCACAATAAGCTAGGCGACATCACGGTTGCGCCCGGAGCAACTAAAGTCTTGGTAGATTCTGTCACCGTGACATCTTTAACTGAGACCACGTTTCCAAAATCTTTTGAAATTACGGGTGATTCTAATTTTTATTTGCTGGAGGTGGGCGGTAAATTCGTTGGTGCTGCGGGATGGGGTTCAGATACCATTGGAGTCTGGAATGTTGCGTTGGATAAGAACGTGCCAGTCACGTTTGATCTATACGTTAACATTCCATATGATGTTGGCCAGCATAAATACACGCTGGGTTCTTTGAAGGTGGACACATTTCCCGGCGCAACGGCAGAGGTAATTGAGCTGAATGTGAATGATCGGACTGTGTACATCCAACAGCCAATTCTGAGTGTGCCGACGGTTGTTGGGCCGAATAGTCCGATTACGACGAAGCAGAACGTGTTGCTGGCGAACTTACAGTTCACTGGTAAAGAGTCGCCGTCATTTAATTCGGCGTGGTTTGGGTCGCGGTTAGTCGGTGGCAACCTGACGTATGACATGAATGTCATGCTCAGTCACGTTTATTTGCAGTTGCCAAACGGTACGCGGATTAACCCCACGATTGAGGAAACTGTGTGGAAGGAGTATGAGGCGTACCCGAATCTCTCGTTTCTGTACTTCGATAGGTTTGATAACTTGCCGACGGCGAAAGCGGGGGAAATCTGGCAGTTGTGCGTCGATGAAATCATTGGCGGAGATCAACTGAGTGGTGTTAATTTCAGTTTCAACTACGGAAACTACGCCACGCCTACGCAGTCCAGTAGTTCGTCAACATGGCCAGTTAACATCCTGGCGGTTGGTGGGCTGGGCTAGTCGTTAGTTCAGCGATTATTAAGACGGGTTTCTCTTTGGAGAAGCCCGTCGTTTTTTTTGCAAAAAAATAGACAAAAATATACAAAGGCTTGACAGTAATTTTTGAATTGATATACTTAACATAGTAGCGTAAAATTAGCTATCCTGATAAATAACAGGGAGCAAAGGTCGGGCTACAGATAGACAAAACAAAATGATTATATAGATTGAAAAGTTAAAAGAAAAATAGACCAAAAAAGGGCCTAGATTATTAAACAATTCAATCAATAAAAAACAAATGGCAGTAAAAGAAAATGATAAAGAGTTTTTAGAATATGTTGTAAAAGAGTTAGTTGACAATCCTAAAGATGTCAAAGTTGAAAGAAAAGTTGATGAAATGGGAGTATTGCTTTCATTAGTTGTAAACCCAGCAGATATGGGTCAAATTATTGGAAGAGAAGGTTCAACAGCCAAGGCTATTAGAAACTTGGTAAGAATTGTTGGATTAAAAAATCACGCCAGAGTAAACCTTAAAATTGAGGAACCAGAGGGTGGAAGAGCTCCAAAAGTTGAAAGAAAAGAAATTTCTTCCGACGACATTGATAACATTTCTTTGTAATTAAAATTTACAAAAACCAAAAACCGTGCTACAATTAGTACGGTTTTTGATATAAAATTTTATGATTAAATTTGATGTAATTACAATTTTTCCAAAAATTTTTGACTCATATATTGGGGAGAGTTTGATTGCGCGGGCTATTAAGAAAAAGCTGATAAAAATTAAAGCACATAATTTAAGAAAATGGACTACCAACAATCATCAAACAGTTGATGGAAGACCTTTTGGTGGAGGACTGGGAATGGTTATGATGGTTGAACCAATATACAAGGCGGTAAAGTTTATAAAGTTGAAAGTTAAAAGTAAAAAGTCTAAAGTTATTTTTTTTACGCCAAGAGGTGAAGTTTTTAATCAAAAAATGGCAAGTAAATTAGCCAAGTTAGACCAAATTATTTTTATTTGTGGCAGATACGAAGGCGTAGATGAGCGCGTGGCAGAAAACATTGCAGATATAAAACTTTCAATTGGTGAATATGACTTAATGGGTGGGGAATTGCCAGCTATGGTTGTTATGGAAACAGTTTCAAGACTAATTCCTGGGGTAATTGGCAAAGAAGAATTACTTAAAGAAAGAGTTACTAAAAATGGTGGATTTATTGAATACGCTCAATATACACGCCCAGAAGTTTTTATACCAAAGGGTGATAAAAAGAAGTGGAAGGTGCCAGAGGTTTTACTTTCAGGAAACCATAAAAATATTGAAGAATGGAAAAAAGCACACGGCAAAGAAATTTTATAGTTGAATAATAATAAACTTTGTGATATATTTATATCAATAGTTATGTGTTATAGGGGCGTGTGGCTGAGCAGCAAAGGCAACAGACTGTAAATCTGTCGAGGTCTCCTCTTCGTAGGTGCAAGTCCTACCGCGCCCACTTTATATAAAAATTAATCGCCGGAGTGGCTCAGTGGTAGAGCATTTTCTTGGTAAGAAAAAGGTCATGGGTCCGATTCCCATCTTCGGCTCAAGAGAGTATTTCAAATTTAAAATTTAACTATTTAAAATTGTTTTCAAATTTAAAATTTCAAATTTAAAATTCAATTTTATTTTATAAAATTGTTATGGCAACAAAAAAACCGTTTTTAAAAATGCAATGTAGTGCTTGTAAAAATGTAAATTATTTTACAAAAAAAACTAAAAAAACTGCAGAGATTAAATTAGAAATGAAGAAATTCTGCAACACTTGTAAAAAGCATTTATTGCACAAAGAAGGCAAAAAATAACCTTGTTATGTTTGTTGCAAAGATTTGTTACAAACTATTGACTAAGTTTAGTATATCGGTTAATATAACAGTATATAGCCTGTGGGCTATTTTTTAAAACTACAAATATAAAGAATATGAATATACAAGAAAAGGTAAAATCATTTTTTAAGGAAGTTTATGTTGAAATGAAAAGAGTAACATGGCTTTCAAAAAAAGAAGTTGTAAGATACACTTTGGTTGTTTTAGTTGTTACTATTATTGTGTCAGCCTTTTTAGGAGGATTGGACTATTTTTTTTCTAGTGCAATAAAAATGTTTATATTTAAATAGTATTTAAAAAATTATGAGCAAGCAACAAATAGAACAACAAAGAAGTTGGTATGTGCTTCACACTTATTCTGGTTATGAAGACGCAGTTGCCAAAAATTTAAAACAAAGAATTGAAAGCCTTGGTATGGAAGACAAGATTTTTAATGTAATTGTTCCAAAAGAAAAAAAGATAAAAATTAAAAACGGAAAAAGAAAAACAATTGAGGAAAAGGTTTTTCCTGGATATGTGCTTGTGGAAATGATTGTAACAGATGAATCTTGGTATGTGGTTAGAAATACCCCAAGAGTAACAGGATTTTTAGGAGCAGGAACCACACCAATCCCAGTTTCACAAAAAGATATTGATGAATTAATGGGTAAAATGGAAAAAGATGTTGCGGCCTTTACAATTGACTTTCTTATTGGTGATGCAGTTAAAATTAACGATGGACCATTTAAAGGGTTTGAAGGAAAGGTTTCAGAAATTGATCAAGAAGAGGAAAAATTAAAGTACTGGTTAATATGTTTGGCAGAGATACGCCAGTAGAGCTTGATTCATTACAAATAAAAAAGGTTTCATAATTTTGCTCGGCAACAAATTTTTTCTGCGAGGAGAGCCTCTCTAACGGGGCACCCTCTTCTCGAAAAAAATTATTGCCTCGCTTAATAAAATAATTAAGTTTAAGCATTGCTCTTGACTCAAGAAATTTAGTCATTACATAGTGCACGAATTTATAAAAAAATGGCAAAAGAAATTAAGGCTATAGTGAAAATTCAAATTGCAGCTGGACGCGCCACTCCTGCACCTCCAGTTGGTCCTGCTTTGGCTCAACATGGTTTAAATATTGCAGAGTTTTGTCAAAAATTTAATGAAGTTACCAAAGCTCAAATGGGTTATACTATTCCAGCAGAAGTAACTATTTATAAAGACAGATCTTACACTTTTAAATTAAAAACTCCGCCTGCTTCAGAATTAATTAAAAAAACAATTGGTATTGAAAAGGGAAGCGGTGAGCCAAATAAAAAAATTGTTGGTAAAATTACTAAAGCTCAATTAAAAGAAGTAGCAGAAAAGAAAATGACAGATTTAAACACTACAGACATTGATCAAGCTATAAAAATTATTGCAGGCACCGCCAAAAACATGGGAATTGAAGTTATAAAATAGTCGTCATTGCGAGAAGCCAGAAGGCGACGTGGCAATCTAACAAAAAAGAGTTGCAAAATGCAACTCTTTTTTGTTTTGTAAAGTTGCATTGATAAATTTGATTTGGTAAAATTATGATACAAAATAAAATTTATGGAAAAAAGGATTTTAGTAATTCACATTCCGGTAATTCACAAAGGGTATTTAGATTTTTTAAGTAAGATTAAAAATAAAATTTCTGGAGTTTTTGTAATAGATGGAAAATTTATTTCAGAATTGTCTGAATTTAAAGTTGACATTGCTTCAATAGAATCAAAAAAGGTCATAGATTTGCTTAAAAAATTTGGATTTAAAAATATTTTTATTTTAACAAAAAGTTCGGTTAAAAAATTGATAAATAAAAAAATTGTTTTGATTAATGATGAGGTTTCGAGGAATTTAGCCGGAAAATATTTAGTGGGTAATGAAATTGAGTGGGATTCGGTTTTTTTACGCTGGGATAGGGAGAAAGTTTTACGTCAAGAAAATTTGGTTGATATAGTTGTGTCTAGAGATGGTTTTGATATAGAAATGATGCAAGAAGCTTTGAAAGAATCAGAAAAAAGTGGTGATTGGTGGAGACAAATTGGGGCAGTACTTGTAAAAGATAAAGAAATTATATTGCGTGCTAATAATAAAGATTTGCCAAGTGACCATACGCCTTATCAAGTTGGTGAAGCTAGAGACTTTTTTAAAGCTGGGCAAAGTCATGAAATTGCAAACACCATTCATGCCGAGCAATATATAATTGCCAAAGCTGCTAAAGATGGAATTAGTGTGAATAATTTGGCAATTTATGTGACTACTTTTCCGTGTCCTGTATGCGCTAAAATGATTGCGTGCTCAGGAGTAAAGCAAGTTTTTTTTGCAGAAGGCGGCTCAAACTTTGACGCTAAAAAAGTTTTAGAAAGTGCTGGAGTCAAACTTGTAAATGTGCCAATAAAATAATATAATTATTAAAAAAATATTATGCAACAATATTTGGATTTACTAAAATATATTTTAGAGCATGGCGAAGAAAAGGGTGATCCTCAAGGGGTGGGAAATATTGCCACTTTTGGCTATCAAATGCGTTTTAAAATGGACGACGGTTTTCCATTACTTACCACCAAAAAAATGCCTTTAAAATCAATTATTTATGAATTACTTTGGTTTTTGAGGGGTGACACAAATGTAAAATATTTACAAGATCACAAAGTAACAATTTGGGATGAGTGGGCCACACCAGAAGCTGCTGCAAAATACGGTTTTCCACCAGGAGAGCTTGGGCCAATTTATGGCGAAAAATGGAGACATTGGAAAACAAGGGCTGGTGGTGAAATTGACCAAGTGACAAATGTGATTGAAGAAATAAAAAACAACCCAAATTCAAGACGTTTAATTGTAACTTCGTGGGACCCAGAAGACGTGGATAAAGTTTTTGTGGCGCCCTGTCATTGTTTTTATAAATTTTTTGTCTCAAATGGAAAACTATCTTTACAACTTTTTCAAAGAAGTTGTGATGTGTTTTTGGGGGTACCATTTAATATTGCTTCATATTCTTTGCTTTTGATGATGGTGGCACAAGTTACTGGGCTTAAGGCGCACGAATTTGTGCACACTTTGTCTGATGCACACATTTATAAAAACCATATTGAGCAAGCAAAATTGCAACTTACGAGAGAACCACGAGCTTTACCTAAAATGACTTTAAATCCTGAAATTAAAAATGTTTTTGATTTTGATTTTAAGGATTTTACTTTAGAGAATTATGAGGCGCATCCTAGAATCACAGGAGAAATAGCAATTTAAGCAAAAAGCCCCGAATAGGGCCTTTAGATTTATCCAATAGGAAAGTTTACAACCTCAGCTTGTTTTGTTTCTTTATTTATAAGTGGCGAAATAATGTGAAAATGTATATGACTAACTGAAGCGCCAGTATAATTTGTGTTACCAAATCTTACTGCAATACCGCCGCCTTTTATTTTCCATTTTTCAATAGCAAATTTGGCTAAAAAACCAACAGCTTCAAGATCTTTATTTGTTAACTCTGAGAAATTTTCTTTATGTTCTGTACCTAAAATTATTAAATGGTGTTTAGTGTTTTTATATGGCCAACTATTATTAGTTAAAAACCATTTGCCTTTGGTTCTGTAAATTGGTTTTTTGTGGTATTTAAAATTTTCTTTGCAAAATGGGCATTTTCCAGTGCTGGCAATTTTTTTAATTATGTTTTCATATTCTCCTTTTCTGGCATTTTTTATATTAACAAATTTTGTTTTCATAAAATTAAGAAGTCTTTTTATTGTTTGCTAAATGGTTGAGCAGTGCATCTAAATGGTTTTTCATGGTTTTTTCAATAATGCCTGTTGTGGAAGTGCTTTCAGCTTGACGCGGTAAGACTAATAAATCTTTTGAATATTGTTTAATATTTTCGAGTTGCTCAACTGGGTAGCTATCCTGAGTGGCTACAAAAAGATCCGGATTTATTTTTTTAATTAATTCATATTGCCATTTTCCAGTTTGATCAATGTCATCAATTAAGGTTACATAATCAACACAATCTTGGTATTTTAGCATTTCCATTCTTTCGGTTTCTGGTATCACTGGGCGAAGTTCATTTTTATAGAGTTTTATACCCCTATCGCTGTCTACTCCAACAACAAGCACATCTCCTTGTTCTTTGGCTTTAATTAAATAGCGCAAATGCCCAATATGAAGCATGTCCCAAGAGCCAACTGTGCAAACCACTCTGTGCCCCAAAGTTTTGTGAGCATCAACGACATTTTTTAATTCACTATAATCTAAAACAATAGATTTTTTTAAATTTTTCATAAATTTGTCAAGTATTTATTTTTACTGCTAATTATAATATAATATCAAAATAGAATTAAAAAAACAATATGGACAAAAACGACGAAAAGGTTTTAGTAGTAAAATCTGAAAAATTATTTGAAAAAGGTATTTGGAAAGGGCTTAAGCAAGATAATTTAGAATATTATTTAGATTTAATAAATAAAAATTTTGAATTTAAAAGAAGAGGGGATGTAGAAGAAGATAATAATTATCAGCAAATTATTCCATACATTTTATTTAGCTATGAGGGGAAATTTTTTGCGTATAAATATCTTTCTGGTGCAGGAGAGAAAAGATTGGTGAATAACAATTACCAACTTGGAGTTGGCGGGCACATAAACAAAGAAGATGTTGCTGATGAGCGCAATATAATTGAAGCTGGCATGATGAGAGAATGGAACGAAGAAGTAGAATTTGCGGGTAGTTTACTTTCAAAGAAATTAGTTGGCATAATAAATGATGATTCTAGTCCAGTTGAAAAAGTTCATTTGGGTTTAGTGTTTCATTTTATAGGCGATGCTTCAGATATAAATGTAAAAGAAACTGATAAAATGGAGGGTAAGATTTTTGAATTAAAGGAAATTGAAAATAATTTAAGTCACAGTCCATGGATGAAAATAGTCTATAATGATTATTTAAAAAACTTAGTATAAAAATAATGATAATTTCTATAATTTCGGCGGTGGCAAAAAATAAAGTAATTGGAAGTAAAAATGGCCTGCCATGGCATTTGCCTGCTGATTTTAAATACTTTAAAGAAAAAACTTTGGGCAAAACAATTATTCTGGGGCTGAATACTTTTAAATCTATTGGTGAAAAACCTTTACCAAATAGAAAACACATTATATTGTGCGACAAATTAGATTATAAAGTGCCAGAACCTAATGGTGGTAGTGGCAGTTATTTTTTAGCAAAATCAATTGATAAAGCTTTGGAAATTGCCAAAAAGCTTTCAGAGCAAGAAAATACTTTAATAGATTCAACCGATTCACTGCAATCAGGCTTAGGGCAAAAACAGAAACAAGAACAAGAAATTTTTATTTGTGGTGGAGCTTTTGTTTATAAACAATTTTTGCCACTTGCAAACAGACTTTATTTAACATATATTCACCAAGATTTTGAAGGTGATGTTTTGTTTCCAGATTTTGATTTAAGCGAGTGGAAAGAAGTGAGTAGAGAAGACCACCAGCCAGACGCCCTAGATGAATTTGGGCAAGTTAAAAATAAATATGCTTATTCGTTTGTAGTTTTGGAAAGAAAATAGTAAAATTAAATTAGTTCGTTGTTTCGTTTTTTAGGAAAGGAGCCTATTGTGGAAAACTTTTTTTTGCTTGGGGCGGTTATTGTTGTTTTAGGATTGGTAATTGCAACAGCTTATGCAATTGCTTTTCCTGGTGAAGAAAGAGCCAAACTATCAAATTGGGAAAAGAAGAGAGAGTAAAAGAAAGGAGGCAAAGATGTATCTTTGCAAAGGTTTAGTGGCCTATTATTATATTTTTTATATGGCCACTTTTTTATATTGTAAGTTTTATATAATTTTGATATATTTAGATAATACAATAATAAAATGACATATAAAGTAACAATTGGACTGGAAATACATGCAGAGCTGAAAACAAACTCTAAAATGTTTTGCTCGTGCAAAAATGACCCAGATGAAAAAAGGCCAAATTATAATATTTGTCCTATTTGCATGGCTCATCCAGGAACTTTGCCAGTGGCAAATGAAGCAGCAATTAGAAAGGTTATTAAAACTGGATTGGCTTTAAATTGCGAAATTGCAAGAGAATCAAAGTTTGATAGAAAGAATTACTTTTATCCAGATTTACCAAAAGGTTATCAAATTTCTCAGTATGACCAGCCTTTATGTGAAAAAGGATTTTTGCAAATAAGTGATCGCATGATTGGCATAACAAGAATTCATTTAGAAGAAGATACTGGAAGGTTAATGCATTCCGCCCAAGAAGGGCGAGCTTCGTCCAGCGCAGATGGGCGGCCAGATGGCGAGAGCTTTTCTTTGGTTGATTATAATAGGGCAGGAATTCCTCTAATGGAGCTAGTAACAGAGCCAGACATTACTTCTGGAAAAGAAGCTAGGGAATTTGCACAGGAATTACAAATAATTTTAAGATATTTAGATGTATCTAGCGCAGATATGGAAAAAGGACAAATGCGTGTGGAGGTAAACATAAGTGTAAGCAAAACTAAAAAACTTGGTACTAAAGTTGAGATTAAAAATTTGAATTCTTTTCGTGTAGTAGAAAAAGCAGTTGATTTTGAAATTCAAAGACAAACTAAGCTGCTAGATGCTGGAGAAAAAGTCGTGCAGGAAACTAGGGGCTGGCATGATAAAAAAGAAATTACCTTCTTACAAAGAGAAAAGGAATCAGCTCATGATTATAGATATTTTCCCGAACCAGATTTGCCAACTTTACATTTAAAAGAAGATTATATTATTAAAATAAAATCACATATGCAAGAATTACCTGATCAAAAAAGAGAAAGGTTTGAAAAAGAATTTGGTTTAGATAAAGATTCAATAGAGTTTTTTGTTACAAATAAAGATTTAAGCGAATATTATGAAAAAGTGGTTTCAGAGTTTGAAGAATGGACTAGTGAACAAGAAAAAGCAGGGGCTCATGTAAAAGCCTCAAAACTGGTGGCAAATTATTTAATTTCAGATATTAAGGGCTTATTAGTTGGAAAAGAGTTTATAGAGACTGAGTTTAAAATAACTGCAGAAAATTTTGCTGAATTTATTAAAATGATTTACAAGAATGAAATTTCCAGCAAAGTGGCTAAAATGGTTTTAGTTGAAATGTTTAATACCGGAGGCGATCCATCTGAAATTGTTCTGCAAAATAATTGGGGTCAAATAAAAGATGTGGGGGAATTAGAAAAAATCTTAAAAGAGGTTATAGAAAAAAATTCTAAAGCAGTTTTAGAGTATAAATCTGGAAAAAAAAATGCTTTACAATTTTTGGTTGGGCAAGTTATGGCCAAAAGCAGAGGCACAGCTAATCCAGAAAAAGTTAGTGAATTATTTATTAAATTACTAAAATAATATGTTAAGTAAAGAAGAGGTAAAACATATTGCCGATTTGTCTAGACTTAAATTATCAGAGAAAGAGATTGAATTAATGCAAAAAGACTTGTCAGCAGTTTTAGATTATTTTAATTTACTAAAAAAAATAGATACTTCTAAAATAAAATTAGAAACTGAAAAGTTTGTGTCTACAGTAAATATTAGTCACAACTTTGAAGATTTTGATGGGTTATTGGGAACTAGAAAAGATGAAGCCATACATCAAAGCAGAGAAGTTGTTGAAAAATTAATTCAAGCTTTTCCAGACAAAAAAGATGATTATATAAAAGTAAAAGCAATTTTATAAATAAATGGAACTACAAGATTTTACAATAAAACAAATTAATAAATGTTTAAAAGAAAAAAAATTTTCTGCTAAGGAGTTAGCTAATGCTTATTTTGATAAAATAAAAAATACCGACAAAGACATTGATGCATATTTAAATTTAACTCAGGATTTAGCTTTAAGCCAGGCTGAAGCAGTGGACCAAAAAATTTCTAATGGAGAGGAAATTCCAACATTAGCTGGCGTTCCATGTTCAATAAAAGATAATATTTTAGTAAAAGATGAAAAATGTAGCGCGGCTTCAAAAATGCTAGAAAATTATATTGCAAGTTATGATTCTTCAGTTATTAAGAAATTAAAAGAGCAAGGAGCCATAATTTTAGGAAAAACTAATTTAGATGAGTTTGCTTTTGGCAGTTCATGCGAAAACTCAGCTTTCAAGGTTACTAAAAATCCTCATGACTTAACCTGTGTTGCTGGAGGAAGCTCTGGTGGCTCAGCTGCAGCTGTTGCGTCAAATCAATGTTGTTTTGCTTTAGGTACTGACACAGGATGTTCAGTTAGGACTCCAGCATCATTTTGTGGGGTTTTGGGGTTAAAAACAACCTATGGTTCTGTTTCAAGATCTGGAGTTATTGCTAGCGCTTCATCACTAGATCAGGTTGGACCTTTGGCAAAAAGTGTTGAAGATATTGAAATAATTTTTAATGCAATTTCTGGAAAAGATATTTTAGATGCAACCTCAGTTGAATACAAATATGAAAAATTTATAGAAAATAACAAACCTCTAACAATTGGAATTCCTAAAGAGTTTTTTGCAGAAGGTATAAATAAAGATGTTGAAAAAATAGTAAAAGAAGCTATTTTTAAAATTGAAGATCAAGGTTTTAAAATTCAGGAAATAAGCTTACCAAGCTCTAAATATGCTTTGGCTTGTTATTATATAATTCAAACATCTGAGGCATCATCAAATTTAGCAAGATTTGATGGAATAAGATATGGATTAAGTAAACAAAACGAAAATGACTTATTAGATTTTTATTTAAGCAATAGGGCAGGGGGTTTTGGGGCAGAATCTAAACGAAGGATTATGCTAGGAACTTATAGTTTATCTTCTGGGTATTATGATGCATATTATAAAAAAGCTCAGGAAATTAGACAGCTTGTAAAACAAGATTTTAAAAAAGCATTTGAAAAAGTAGATTTAATAATGTCTCCAGTTGTGCCATTTCCCGCTTTTAAAATTGGTTCAAAGGTAAATGACCCCCTTTCAATGTATTTGGCAGATATTTATACTGTCCCAGTAAATTTAGCCGGACTACCAGCTTTATCGTTACCAGTTGGGAAAACCAATGGTTTGCCTGTTGGTTTGCAGATTATTGCAAACCATTTTGAAGAAAATAAAATTTTAAGTATTGCAAGCATTATTGAAAAATTGGTATAATAAATTATATGATGATTACTTGGGATCAAGTTTACAATTTTTTTGGAATAAAAGATGCTATATATTTTATTTCTTCGCCCGCATTACAAGATATGCTTTTTCCAATAAAGATAGTCTTTTATTTTTTTAGTTTATTTTTTTTAGTAGCAGTAGTTTATTTTATGGTTAATAGCAGTTGGATGCAACAAAAGTTTTTAGAAGACACCATTGACTTCTTTGCTTGGA
>CAIWKF010000093.1 GCA_903913175.1 Candidatus Staskawiczbacteria bacterium | reverse complement strand
AGAAATAAATGTTAAAAAATTTGAATTATCTGACAGAGTTTTTATGATGTCGGGGTTGTTAGCGTTGGTCGTGGCAATTTCAATTATTGGCGGGCTTGTTGTTCAATATAAAGCTTTACCACAAAATACCTTACAAGACATTACGGTTTCAGGCACAGGCAAAGCATATTCTAAGCCAGATGTTGCGCTAGTTTCTTTTGGAGTTAAAACTCAAGCTTTAAAAAGCCAAGACGCAGTTAATCAAAATAATGAAAAAATGAACGCTGTCATAAAAGCGGTAAAGGACTTGGGTGTGCAGGACAATGATATTCAAACTACAAATTATAATTTAAGCCCAGTTTACGATTGGACAGAAGGTGGGCAAGTTTTTAAAGGTTATAGTTTAGATCAAGCTATATCTGTTAAAATTAGAGATTTTGATAAAATAAATACTATATTAGATGCATCTACAGTAGCTGGAGCCAACACAGTTGGTAACCTACAATTTACAGTTGATAATAAAGAAAAGGCTTTGTCAGAAGCTAGGGCCTTGGCTATTGCTGAAGCAAAAACTAAAGCGCAGAACATTGCCATGGCTTCAGGATTAACTCTGGTAAAAATTGTAAATATTTATGAGTCAGGAAATGACTATCCACAGCCTTTATATGGTATGGGGGCTACAAGTAAAATGGATGCTTCAAGCGTGGCTCCAAGCATTCAAACTGGTCAATCAGAAATTAATTTAACAGTTTCATTAACTTATAGAGTAAAATAACAATGGAAAACGAAAACTCATGTATTTTTTGTAAAATCATAGCCGGGCAAGTTCCTTGTGCTAAAATTTGGGAAGATGATGATTTTTTAGCTATTTTAGATGCTTTCCCAAACACAAGAGGAATGACTTTAGTTTTACCTAAAAAACATTATAATTCTGATGCATTTTTAATGCCAGAAAATGACTATCAAAAATTAATGAGTATTTCAAAGAAAGTAGCTGATTTATTGAAAAAATCATTAAAAGTAAATAGAGTTGCTTTAGTTATGGAGGGAATGGGGGTGAATCATGTTCATATAAAACTTTACCCTTTATACGGCATAGAAGAAGAGTTCAAAGAAATATGGGCTAAAGAGCAAGTATTTTTTGAAAAATATCAAGGTTATTTATCTACTCAATTAGGCCCTAAAGCAAACCTAGAAGAACTAAAAAAGATAGCAGAGACAATAACAAAGACAATATAGTAAAGTATATAAAAATAGGGGAGGCACCCCTATTTTTTTGTTGTTAAATTCACTATTGACAAAATAGCATAAATGATGTCTGGCTATTGACAAGGATGCCCAAATATGCTAACATTGGTGCTATACTCCTAAAAAAGGGGTTTTAAATTATAGGGCTTGTTTGGGAAGGGAATTAAGGAGAAAACAAATTTATGATGAAAAACTTCAAGAAAAAGGTTATAGGTTTTTGGGAGAAATTGTCTAAAATGGGCAGTATTGCTATGGTTTTTGTGTCTTTAGTTGTTGCCACAGAAATTACAGCACCCAAGGTAACTAGCGCTGATATAAATTTATCAGTTGCTTCTATTCCAAATACTATTTTAAAAACAACTAATTTGGTTCCATCAACCATTATTAAGGATGGTAAGCTTAGTATTTGCAAAATCAATAAAACTGACTATGAAGTTGTTAAAAAGGTGAAAATGATTATTACTGCATATTCTAGTGAACCAAACCAAACCGATGATACTCCTTTTATTACAGCTTCAAACAAAAGAGTAAAAGATGGAATTATTGCAAACAATTTACTTCCATTTGGGACTAAGGTCAGATTACCAGAGCTTTATGGAGATAAAATTTTTACAGTTGAAGATAGAATGCATTCTAGAAAAGGTAATTATCAGGCAGATATTTGGATGGAAAGCACTAAAGATGCAATACATTTTGGAGCTAAAACAACATATATTGAAGTATTAGACAGTTAGTAAAATTTAAAAAAAGGCCCACTTTGAAGTGTACCCCGTTTAGTGGACACGGAAAAAAAACCGACTTTAAGCACAAAGTGCCAACAAATGACATCTGTATTCAACAGGTGTCATTTTGTTTTTGTTCCATTGTGGACGCTTATGGTTGT
>CAIWKF010000092.1 GCA_903913175.1 Candidatus Staskawiczbacteria bacterium | reverse complement strand
CTGATGCGCTAAAAGAAAGAAGTAAAATAGTTGACCTTAGTAAAAATCAAAATAAAAAAATAGTTGAAACACAAAAAATAAAAGCAGAAGAAGAAAATGCTGTACAAAAAGTTTTTCTTAAAAAAACAAACGAAGAGTTAGGGGCAGAAAAACAACTAAAAACATATGCCAATGAAGAAGAAAAACAAAAAATATTTCTTTTAGAAAATAGTGCCAAAGAAATAGAAAATGAAATTCAAAAAGCAAGAAAAGAAAAAGAGCCATCTTTGGCCTTAGAAAAAAATGAACTGATTTTATCAAAAAAACAGTGGGATGAAAAAAATAATTCTATTTTGAAAGAAGAGAAAATTATTGAAGAAGATCAAAATTTTATAAGCGAAAAGGAAAAAACAACGCGTGACCCGTTAGAAAAAGAGGATTTAGAAAAAAAGAGATGGAAAATTGAAGAAAAAAGACAGGAAATTGAAAAAAGAAGATGGGAAATAGAAAGAGGTTTAAAAACAGCAACAGAAAAAATTGAGACATCAAAAACAGGGTTTAATGATTTATTAACTAATGAGAATATTTTAGAAAAAAAATTATCTGCAATTAAAAATTCGTTAAAGCTAATATACGCTGATATTATAAAAAGAACCGAAGACCAAAAAAAAGGCGACCTGCTACAACAAAAAATAGCAGCTACAGAAAGATCTAAAACAATAAGCCTAGAAAAAGAAAAAATACAAAAACAACAATATTCAAAAGACCAAAGTCCATCAATAGAAAATAGCAATCTTGGTAAAATTCCTGAATCATTTAAAGAAAAGCTAGAAAAAAGCTCAGAAACAGAAGACGAACAAAGGAAAAAGTTTTTAGCAAATATTGATAAGTGGTCAAAAGAAAATAAAAATGATCAAAAATAATATGCTTACAAAAAAAATAATTTTAGAATTAGAGAACAAGCTAACAGAACAAAAAACAGCCATTAAAAAAGAACTAGAAAGTTTTGCCGTAGAAGACAAAAATTTAAAACATAATTGGACAGCTCAATTTCCAAATAAAGAAAAAGGAGACCCAGAAGAAGAGGCTGATGATGCCACAGAATATGAAAACTTACTTTCTTTAGAACACAGCTTAGAATTAAAATTAAAAGATGTAGATATTGCTTTAGAAAAAATACATAAAGTAAAAACTGGAAAATATGGAGTTTGCGAAAAATGTAGTAAAAAAATTGAAGAAAAACGCCTTATGGCTTGCCCAGAAGCTAAATTTTGCATAAAATGTAATATTTAGGTTTTTAAAAAGCCTATTAGGCCTTGTATAATATGAAAAATTTTTTAAAAAGAGCTTATACAAGACATAAAGATTTTTGGGAAAAAGATAATTTTTTTTTAGTTTTAGGTGGTTTTTCATTTTTAATTTTAGCAATAATTTTAAAATATGTTTCCGATAAATATGTTGACAGTGCTATTAGCACCCCAGTGGGTGACCTAATTTTAAATAATATACCAACTTTTAATGTAGATGACTTTGTAATTTTAGGAACATTGGCTTTTATTTTACTAATTTTTATTTTATTTTTAACTAGACCAAAAACTTGGTCTTTTTCTTTAAAAGCTTTTTCTTTGTTTATAATTATTAGAGCTTTTTTTGTAAGCTTAACCCACCTAGGAACAAATTTACACCAAGTGATTATGGATACAAACGCTTTTGGGTATGGATTTTACAATTTTCTTTTCTATAGTAAAACTGATTTCTTTTTTTCTGGTCACACGGGAATCCCATTTTTATTGGCTTTAATATTTTATAAAGAAAAAAAACTACGGTACTTTTTCTTTGCCTGTTCTTTTGTTTTTGGTACCACTATGCTACTGGGGCATTTGCATTATTCTATTGATGTTTTTGCTGCACCATTTATAACTTATACAATCTTTATAATTGCTAAAAAATTATTTAAAAAGGATTATGAATTGTTTTTATAAAAGTATTTTCTTTTTGTTTGCTATATTTTTGTTATTTTCTCCTATAAAAATTTTTGCTTTAATAGACATTAATACTGCCACTCTCACAGAGTTAGATAAAATAATAGAAATTGGTCCAGTAACAGCGCAGAAAATAATAGATATTAGGCCTTTTACAGTAATTGATGATTTATTAAAAGTAAAAGGTATTGGAGAAAAAACTTTACAAAAAATAAAAGAGCAAGGCTTGGTTTGTGTAAATTGTGCTGAACCGTCATTGCAAGAAGGCTTACAAACCGACGAAGCAACTTTGCCCACCGCTAAAAACACAACTTCTGAGATTGCCACGCCTTCGCCTGCTGGCTCGGCTCGCAATGACGTTGTGGCTACACCAATAACCTACCCAGATGGCATTATAATAAATGAAATTTTACCCAGCCCAGCGGGCGCAGATGAAGAAAATGAGTGGATTGAAATTTATAACAAAAATAATTTTGCTGTAAATTTGTCTGGCTGGAAACTAAAAGATTTTGAAGGTACAACTACCACCTATACAGTTCCTATTGGAGTAAAAATTTTAGCTAATGGGTTTTTGGCTTTTAAGCGCCCTGACACAAAAATAAGTTTAAATAATGCTAAAGATTCTGTAACCTTACTTTTTCCAAACAACATAACTACTTCTTTTATTTCTTTTATTAAAGCTCCTATAAACCAGTCTTATAGTAAAATAAACGACACATGGGTTTGGAACACAAACTTAACACCAGAAAAACTGAATGTTGTTTTGCCTGACTTGCCAAATTTAAATAATTCTGATAATAATAACAATGTAAGCACAATAACTCAAGGTAATTTAGCATCACTAAGTGATTCAGCTGGCTTACCATTTGACTCTGGTCAAAATAGTTATACTAACCTAAAACCTTGGTTTTTATTTATTATTGTCAGTGTAATCACAATAATTTTATCAACAGTTATATTAATATTTAAAATTAAAACTTCAAAATCAGCAAATAAAGAATAATTTTACGAATTTTAAAAGACGTAATATGTTTAATATTTGTTTAGAAAAAGATGTCAGGACATTCTCATGCTAAAACAGTGGCAGCTACAAAAAATGCCAACGATGCAAAAAAAGGCAAAATCTATTCAAAATATGGAAGGTTAATTACTATTGCAGTAAAAGAAGGTGGAGGAAGCGGTGACCCAACAACTAATGCAAAGTTAAAAACCATAATTGAACAGGCAAAAGAAATGAATATGCCAAAAGAAAATATTGAGCGAGCTATTAAAAAGGGAACCGGCGAATTAGTTGGAGATAATTTAGATGAAGTTTCTTTTGAGGCTTTTGGCCCTGGTGGTATTGCTTTAATTATTAATGCAATTACAGATAATAAAAATAGAACATTAGGAGAAATAAAAGTAATTTTAAATATGAATAATAGCAAATTAGCAGGAGAGGGGGCTGTAAGGTGGATGTTTGAAAATAAAGGAGTTATTGTTTTAGATTTAAAACTACAAAATACAGATTTACAAGATAAAGAGAATTTAGAACTTTTAGCTATTGAAGCTGGAGCAGAAGACATTAAACAAGAAGAAGAGGTTGTGGTTATATACACGGGCCCCACAAATTTAGATATTGTTAAAAAAACTTTAGAGGAAAAACAAATTAAAATTGACTCAGCCTCTATTGTTTTAATGGCAAAAGAAGAGGTTTTAGTTTCAGAAAAAGAAAAAGAGCAGTGCCAAAAACTTTTTAATGCTTTAGATGATAATGATGCAGTGCAAGATGTTTTTTCAAACCTAAAAAATTAATTTTACTTTATATATTATGATTATTTTAGGTATTGATCCTGGAAGTGCAATTATGGGCTTTGGAATTTTAAAAAAAATAAAAGACTGCGAAAAGGGTGAAGATAAAAAATTTGAAGTTATTGATTTTGGTTGTATTACTACTTTAGCAACCTTTAGCGCCGGGGAGAGATTAGAACAGCTTTATAATCAATTAAACTTGCTGATTAAAAAACATAAGCCAGATTTAATGTCTGTAGAAAGTTTATTCTTTTTTAAAAACTTAAAAACAGTTATGCCAGTTAGCCAGGCCAAGGGAGTTATTTTGCTAGCAGGTACTCAAAAAAAAGTTCCTATTATAGAATTTACGCCACTACAAGTTAAAATGGCTATTACTGGTTATGGTAGGGCAGAAAAAAAACAAGTTTTGGAAATGATAAAAAAAACTTTAGACTTAAGCAAATTTAATCTAAAAGAAAAAAATAGAAAAAAAGATTATGCTATAGATGCCTTAGGGGTCGCGCTTTGTGCGGGCCTACACAATAAATACCTTTTTTGAGTTATCCACAGGTTTAACTGTTTGGGGGGTTGACAAATGCTCTTGAAAAAATATAATAGTGATAATAGATAGGTGTAAATAGTAAATATAATTTTTTAAGCTTCTTTTTAAAAAGTAAACCCAGTAAAATATAAATTATTACCTGAGTTCACTTTTTAGAAAAAAGCTAAATTTTGTAAAATATGGAAGATGATATTTTAGCAAACATTTTATCGGCCCAAGATGATGATTTAGATGATTCTTCTTTAGATGATGATGATACAGATGAAGATGAAAAAGATCCTGATCTAGACGGTGAAGAAGAAAATGATGACGATGACAGCGATACTTCAGAAATTGAAACAGAATAAGCAATCAAAAAAGCCCACTACTTAGATGGGCTTTTTGAAAAAACCAAAAAATAAGAGTATAATAAGGATATAAACTTTAAGTAATAAGT
>CAIWKF010000091.1 GCA_903913175.1 Candidatus Staskawiczbacteria bacterium | reverse complement strand
TATATAATAACATTTCTAAATTTAGTTTAGCAATAGCAGGGGGTGTGGATAAGTTTTTTATTAAAAAAATGATCATTTAATGATCACTTTTTTTTATTTGTGTTTATTTGTTTTTAAATTCGTGAAAATTTGTGGCGACTACATTTCTTTACAACAATTTATCAAATATTTTACCATGTCTCCCACTTTGCTAAGCGCGCCTTTTTTTGTTTCATCATTTTTATCAAGCTGAAATTCTTCTACTTTTTTAACTTGACCAATGTCTACTGTATTTAAATTAATTCCCCAAAATAAAGAATAAATTTCATAGGCTTTTTTAAACATATCTTGTGCATCCTCTTTTTTGTCTTGGCTCATATATTTTGTACCAACTTCCATAAGTCGCATTGAAGTTGCCAATAAATGCTTTGAAATACACCATTTTTCAAAGCCAGGCTCTGCATCTTTTACCAGTCGCTTCATTAAATCAGCTCTCATTTTCCTTACTTCTTGCATTAAATCAAAATACTCTGGCTTATTTGTTTTAGCTCCAGAAAAGAAAAAATGTTCCTCTAAAGAAACTAAATTCATTATGGCAATACTTAAATCTTGACCCAAAGACAAATCCAACTCACTGTTTTTGCCATCTTTTACTTTTTGAACCAGTTTTTCTATTTCTTCTTTATTTATTTCCATATCAGGTAGCGAGCCAAATAAATTTTTTCGAGCACGAGGGTGCCCAGTATAGAGGCTCTCGGCGCAGAAAAAATTTAATTTGGCGAGCGAAGTTTATGCGTTTAAATTATAAAATATGCAATCAAACTACTTAAAAGCAAAATCACAAATGGCACCACAACTTTTTGATAAGGAAAATATCCTTTGCCATTATTTTTATTTTTTAAAAAATTGTTAAACCAAAGTGCAAATATAAAAATTAATGTTCCTAAAATTGAACCAAACAAAACTTTATCCATACCAAAAACATTGTTTCCCTGCCCAATTATTTTAGCATAATACAAAGGAATATATGTAAATAAATAATACAAAAGAAATACTCCTGTATCGCTAAATTTAAAGTTCCAATTCTTTTTTTTAAGCCATTGAATTGTCCACAAAACTAAAGCCATTAAAAGTGCTCCAATCCAAAGTGATGTTATTATGTCATCTACCCCAAACCATCTAGACAACCCCAGCCCACCTGCCACAGCCACAACGCAAACAGGACAAACTGGTTGCGCCAAAGCATTTCCAGCAAAGAATGTGCCAGAAAAAAGAAATGTTAAAAATGAAAAGATTTTTTTATTTATCATTTATTTTATTTTGAAAAAATTTTACTATTTCTTGATCACCTACAACGCAACCTTTTCCATCCCATAAAAATGGAACACCAACGCTTTCAGTTTGCATTTTGCATATTCCAGCTTTTTCTATAAGAATATTGGCGTTATCTTTATTATTAAAAACTTCAAGTTTAATAAATTTTACTTTTTCCTCAATTTTATTAGTAGAAATAAAATCATCTACATTTTTACAGTGCGGACACCCATCTCCATAAAATAAAATAATCCCTGTTGTATCAACTTGTGGTTTGTTTGAAGGAAATATTTTAGACAAAAACCCAGAAGCATACCCAAAATACAAAACTCCAATTAATATAATAATAATTGCAACAATACCCAATAATAAGTTTTTATTTTTTAATATATCCATAATTAATTTTTTCTTACATTTTTATTATTAATTTATTATATCAACTTAAACCATAAATATCAAATATATTAAAGTTTTTTACCTTTTAATCTCAATGAATTACTTACAACTGAAACACTGCTTAAAGCCATGGCCATGCCAGCAAAAACAGGATTTAAAATAATTCCAAAAAATGGATATAATACTCCCAATGCCACTGGAATTCCAACAATATTATAAATAAAAGCCCAAAACAAATTTTGCTTTATTGTTTTTATTGTTAACTTTGATAAATTTATAGCTTTGGCAATTTTACTAATATCTCCATGCAAAAGAGTAATACCCGCAGATTCAATTGCCACATCTGTTCCTGTTGCCATGGCAATACCCACATTGGCTTGTGCTAAAGCAGGAGCATCATTTATGCCATCTCCAACCATAGCTACTTTTCTACCTTGAACCTGCAATTCTTTTATTTTATTGGCTTTATCTTGTGGCATTACTTCAGAAATAACATTTTCTATTCCAGCTTGATCTGCTATATATTTTGCAGTCAAATGATTATCGCCCGTAAGCATTATTACTTCAATTCCTTTTTTTCGTAAATTTAAAACAACATCTTTAGTATTTTCTTTTATTTTGTCTGCAATAGCAATAATTCCAATTTTTTTATTATC
>CAIWKF010000090.1 GCA_903913175.1 Candidatus Staskawiczbacteria bacterium | reverse complement strand
TAACTGTTATGGGCTTTGTTGTGATTATATTTTTATCATTTAATAATTATTCCTCTATAAACAAAATGAAAAAAAATTTAGAAATAATAGTAAGAGAAGATGCATTAAAAGAAGTTGGGAACAAGAAATGAGTAGTATATTTATTCTAGTAGCGTAATTTGAGATATTTTCAATTTAAACTTCTTAATCAGCTTTAAAAATTCTTTGTTGCTGATTTTTTTTTGTTTATTTATTTTTTTTCTTTCTGAGAAAAGATATGGAATATGCAAAAATATGGAAATATATGCTTTTAACAAAACAATAATAAGTTTTACTTTAGACGATTGAAATTTGAAAGCAGGTCCCTTTTTTGCAAAAATGCCATAAATTATATAGGAATATCGTATTAGCGTATAAAACGGCAAAAGCAAAAGCAAACTTAAAGGAAAGTTTTTTATGGCAACAAAAAAGTGATTTCTTTCAACCAAAAAAGCTTTAGTTTCAGAATATGCTCCAGTTGTTCCTGAATACCAGTGATAAACAATTGCCTTTGGCACAGAAACAGCCATCCAGCCAGATAATCTGGCCCGCATGCCCAAATCAGTGTCTTCGCAGTAGGCAAAGAATTTTTCATCAAAAAGTCCAATTTTATTAAGCATTTCTTTTTTATATAAAACCGCACAGCCACTTGGTAATAGTATTTCTTCTGATATATTATATTGACCACTGTCAATAATATTTCTTTTAGATCCGCGTGCAAGACCATCGGGGTAAATATCTAAACCAATAGAATCTATCAATTTTTTATTTTTAATGGAAAGAATTTTTGGAGCTAGCATGCCAATTTTTTTATCTTTTATAGAAGCTTTTACCAGTTCTTCTATGCAATTTGGGGTAATTTGTGTGTCATTGTTTAACAAAAATACATATTCTCCGCTTGCCTTTATAATTCCTACATTGTTTCCCGCGGCAAAGCCTAAATTAAATTTATTTTCAATAATAATAACTTTTGGAAAGTTATTTTTTATAAAAAAAATTGAGTCGTCTGTTGACCCATTATCTACAAAAATTATTTCAATATTAAAATAAGTTTGTTTTTCTGCTGATTCAAAACATTCTTTTAGAAATTTTATTCCATTCCAATTTAAAACAATTATAGATACAAGTGGTTTTCCAGATGTTTCAGTCATTATTTTTTTCAAGAATAATAATCTCTTTATTATGGGTAAAAAATTCGCTAATTATTTTAGGAAAAGGATAAAAATAGTGTTTTTTTAAATTAAATTTTGTGTTTGTTATTTCTAATATTTCATTTAATGTTATAAAGTGCTTGTGGCCAACATTTCTTTTAATGCCCGACTGGTAGCCTTTTTTATTTGGAGAAATTATTAAAACTCTGCCATTGTTTTTTAAAGCTAAAAAAACATTATTTAAAATTTTTTTAATATCATTTATTTCAAAATGCTCTAAAACATCATGACAGATAACCCAATCAAAATAATTATTTTCTACTGGCAGAGAATTAGTTATATCTCCTAGAATAGCATTGCGTTCTAAATTTTTAAGATATTTTATACAATTTTGATCTGCGTCAATACCTTGCGCTGGTTCATATGATATGATACACCTAGCTCTTCTAAAATTATGAAAGGAAAGTATAATGGAAGCCATATGATAATATACGGCTCAATACTGCCAGGAGCAAGAACTATTGCTTGGTCTTCTGCTCTGACAGATAAATTAACAGATCAAGCAAAGCAAAGGTTAAAGGTTCTTG
>CAIWKF010000089.1 GCA_903913175.1 Candidatus Staskawiczbacteria bacterium | reverse complement strand
TATTTTTTAAGTAATCAATAGTCCTTTTTTCAATTTTGCAAAGCATTCTTTTTTTGTTTTTCTTCTTGGCAATAATCCTCCAGGCAAAACTATATATCCTAGAAAGTCTATTCCCCATTTAAATTTTCTTATTGATGTTTTATTATCTGGCAGACTTAACTTTAACCTGTTAAATAAAAACACTTTAATGTTTGTTAAAAAATCTTGCAAGAATTTTTGATCTTCGGAAATAATAACAAAATCATCATTAAAGCGAATATAATTTTTAACCTTCAAAATGTGCTTTACATAATAATCAAGCTCATGAAGATAAATATTGGCAAATAACTGACTGGTTAAATTTCCTAAGGGAAGCCCTTTGCCATACGATACATTATAACTAACCAATATATGCTTGACTAATTTTAATATTTTTTCATCCTTAACCTGTTTTTCAATAAAAGAAAATAGAATTTTGTGATCAATGCTATCAAAAAATTTTTTGACATCACATTTTAATACCCAAATTTCTATTCTTCCACCACAGCTTTCCCTTAAACATTTTATCCTAAAATTTTTAACCGCTAGGTGGTTTCCCTTACATTTTATAGAGGCATAGGAATCGAAAATAAATCTGTCCTCAAATATAGGGTTTAAGTAATTATAGATCGTTTGATGGACAATTCTGTCTATTAATGTAGACTTATGAATAATCCTTTCTTTTGGATCACAAATTACAAATTTTTTGTAATGGCTATGCTTATAAGTTTCTTTCTCTAACTCATAATGTAATGCAAATATATGTTTTTCTTGATTAAGCCAAAATTCCGCAATCTCTTTTTTTCCGGATTTACCTGACGAGTAATCCTCCCATGCTCTTAAAATATTCTCAATATTAATTAATTGTTCATAACTATAATTTTCAAACATATGGAAAATTTAGATTTTCAACCATCAATAGTTCATAAAATATATGACTTTTATAAAGAAATGCACAAAAAAATTGAAAAGTTTCCAAAAACTAGCAGGTATTCGCTGGGACAAAAAATAGAAAATACAATTTTAGACTTGCTAGAAACAATATATCTTGCCAATATTCAGATAAAAACATTACGAGAACCAATACTTCATAAAGCCTCCGCCAAGTGTGAGCTGGTAAAAATACTTATACGGTTGGCATATGATACTGGCGTTATTGGTAATACAAATGCCTACATATCAGCAGAAGCTAAAATGCAGGAAATAGGCAAAATGCTAGGCGGTTGGATAAAGTATATGAGAAATGCTTCATAGCAAAAGATGTCTGAGGAGCGAGCACCAATATTCGAATTGTAATTGTCTGAAGTATTCGAATTCACCTTGACCTGCTGATTGTCGGAATTCCAATTGGCATACAAGACCTGACCCAGCTCTCTCCTCTATGCTCTTTTTTATTTCCATAGGCCTATTCGTTGTAGAAAAATAATTAATTTGACAAGACCTATCGTCTCCAGGAAAGCCTCGGCCTTCCCTCGCATCTTTTCACCAAAAATGAGCATCCATCTTTTTACTTTTTCTTTTTGCCACCACTCTATTATTTTGCAGTAGCAAAATAAAACTCTGGGCGTTATGGGTTTTCCCATTACAAAAAGAATCACCATCTTATGTTATTGGCGAGCCAATCTGCCAAATGGCAGTGGTTTCTTTAGCCAACATGTAGTGGTAAAATTTATAGCAAGCGAAAAAAAATTAAAGATTAAAAATTAAAACTAAAGTTATCAAAATTTAAATATCCAAACATCAAAGAATTTCAAAGATGGCTGAGGAGCGAGCACCAATACTCGAACTGCAACTGTCCGAAGCCCTCGAATCCACCCTGACCTGCTGATCGTCGGAATCCCAACTGGCATACAAGACCCGACCCAGCCCTCTGGAACCTGGAGCCAACTCAGAATCTAACAACCAAGTATAATTGTTTCTATCAGGATGAGGATTTTCTATTTCTTTATTTTTTGCTGTATGTTCTCTTTGGAAAACAAAGTATTCTTCTAAAGTATAACCAGTCAAACCTTGTTTTTTGAAATATTCTCTGATGTTTTCTGGTGAATTTTTCACTTCTTCTTTGCCTAGCCCCTTAAGAGGTTTTCTAGTTTCTTCGTCTACCTCTGACTGATCTTTGCAAAAAAAGATGTATGGCTTATTCGGTCTGTTGTTATTTTTTATTTTTTCTGGAAATGCAGATTTTACCGAGTCAGATAAGTAAGCGCCTATTAGCTTGCCACTCTCGTCCTTTTCTTGATATTGTTGTTCTGGCGTCAATCCCTCCATTTCTTTTTCTGTTTGTTGCTTTATTCTTTCGGAATTATTTTTCATAATTTCGTTGCCCGCAAAGATAATCATCTTGTTAAAACCTTTTTTTTCAGATAATTCCTTAATCCTATCTTGTTGTTCTTTGGTAAGATTAATTTTCATTTTTTCTACTACTTCTGCTATTTCAGGTAAATTGTTCTCTTGATAAAAATTAATCCAATAAGTTTTTATCTGTTCAAAGTTAAATTCTATAGCCTCTCCTTTCTCGGTTTTAGCTTGCAAAATCAAGCCACTTCCAACTTCAGACTTTAAGGCAAGAATATTCTTTAGCTCCAGATATTTATTCCTAATAACTTCCAGCTCTAAAACATCAAGATTCTCTAGCTTTCGGCCAGCTTGCATAGCATTAATCTGTCCAACAATTTCCTGAGTGATAAGTGATGTAGATTCTATTCCTGATGATATGATTTCCTGTTCATCTATTTTAGAAGACCCTTCATGCTCTAACATATTTTATATTTTTTTAAAAAAATTAAAGATTAAAAATTAAAACTAAAGTTATCAAAATTTAAATATCCAAACATCAAAGAATTTCAAAGATGGCTGAGGAGCGAGCACCAATATCCGAACTGCAATAGTCTGAAGCATACGAACTCACCCTGACCCGCTGAATGGCGGAATCCCAATAGGCAAACAAGACCTGACCCAGCCCTCTGGAACCTGGAGCCAACTCAGAATCTAACAACCAAGTATAATTGTTTCTATCAGGATGAGGATCTTTTGCATCTTTATTATTTTCTGTTATCACTCTTTGCAAAACAAGATATTCTTGAAAAGTTAACCCTTTAAGTCCTTTTTTTTCAAAATACTTTCTTAGGTTTTCTGGTGAATTTTTCACTTCTTCTTTGCCTAGACTTTCAAGTGGTTCTCTAGTTTCTTCATCAACTTCTGGGGTAGATTTATACAAAAGCACATATGGTTTGTTACCTCGGTTATTGTTTTGGATTTTACTAGGAAACGCAGATGCCACATCACCGTATAAATATGTTCCTTCTTTATTGTATTGCTCTTCTGAAGAAAGACCATCTATTTCTTTTTCTGTTCCTTCTTTTACTTTTATTGAATTTTCCTGCATCATTTCATTACCAGGAAATATCCATGCAGAATCAAAACTTTCCTTTTCAACCATTTCCATAATGGCCTTTTGCTGTTCTTTAGTTAAGGAGATTGTTGTGCCTTCTATTGCATTTGCTAATTCTTTCAAATTATTCCTTTTGTAAAAATCTATTACCTTAATTTTTATCTGTTCAAAGTTAAATTCTATAGCCTCTCCTTTCTCGGTTTTAGCTTGAATAATGGGGTTTTTCTCCATATCAGGTTTTGACATTTCAAAACCTTTGGGCAATTTACCACTATCCTCAATTTCTGATTTTAAACCTTTTATTTCATTTATAAGCTCTTGTTTCTTTTCAGCTTCAATGTCTCTTGCTTCAAGCCCTCTGCGCTTTGACTCAACTTTTGGCGCAACCCATGACGCCTGATCCACTAAAAGCCTAACCTTTTGTTTATCTAAATCAGAGCTGTACATTCCAACTATGCATGTTTCAAAAGCGTTTTTTATTGTTTCATTTATATCCCCACTATAAAACCTAGCAATATAGTCAATAATGGTTTTTTTCAGTCTTGGGTTAAAATAAAGATTCTGACGCTGGTTTTTGGCCATTTCTCTTTTAGAGCCAGATGACTTTGCTTCCAATGTCCTTAATATAGTAATAATTTCTCTTCTCCAGTGAACCATGCCAGGGACTTCAGCCAACTCTTTTACTGGTAACCCTTCGCCAACATGCCGAAACTCTGATTCGGGAATATCAAGCTGTACGCCCTCGCCAATCATGCCGGCAAAAAGCTTATTTTCTTGATCTTCTGTATATTCAATGGGTAATTTTTTGTAAATCCACCTACCAAAGGTTTCTGCGGGCAGTTGGTTTCTATCGGTGTATTCATGACCTTCTTCAAAACCTGGCGGGTTTTGAGCGGCAACCAGACGAAAATTAGGATGAACCACAACTCGCTCATTTTCATTATAGGGATTAGTAATTTCTTTTCTGCCATTTAATATGGCATCAATAATGGGATTTATAATTCCTGCCATTTTACTCTGACGATTATATTCGTCCAAAAAAGCAACTCCACCATTTCTTATAGCATACATTAAATCACCATCATACCATTCCAATTTTTCTTTTCCATTCTCATCAACTTTTAGAGTTTGTCCGCCAATCACATCTTCCCGAGCTGTTTCCCTATCAAAGTTCACTTTGCAATAATTTGCATTTAAGTCTTTACACATTTTAGCAACCGTAGTCGTTTTATTATAAACTCCGGTTCCTCCTTCAAGTAAAAGTGGTTTATTTAAAAGTAAAGAGGTGGCAATTTCTCTCATAGTTTCATGGTGTCCTTCCAAATAAAAATATTCTTCTTTAAACTCAGATTCTTTTGGCACTAAACGACCCCCATCTGCTTTGGGAACCTCTACTCCTAAATAAGAAACTGATTTTTCTTTTACTACAATATACGGATACTCTGGATTTACAGCATTCTCAATGTCTTCTTCTTTCTCGCTTGATCGTTGTTCTAGAATTTTCATATTGATTTTACTAAATTAATATATTCAAAAAGGCGTAAATAACTATTTTCTATTTGCTTGCGGGTCATTATAACAATCAGGGAAGTTTTTAAAGGATTCCATTGTGCCGTTTTAAGCCCTTGATTATTTTTTTTATCAGCTAAACTTACTATGCCTGCTTCAAATTCGGCAACAATTTCTAAAACAGAGCCATCAAGCTTTTTATCATTTTCAATATAAAAAAGTTTACTTTTACCTGCTGACAAGTCATCCATTAGTTCAATATAATCGTTACTTTTTTTATAAAACAAACCCAACAAATTTTTTTCTAGTTTTTTTAAGTTAACACTATAATCTTTCTGCTTTTCTAAAACAATTAAACCAACCTTACCCAATAACAGGCTGGTACTTGAAAATTCACTAATTTGATCGTGTAATTTTTTCATAAATAGTTATTATTTTATTATACAAACAAACTTAATATTTTTCAATAACCTCCCTTAATAAACCTGCCAGTGTCTCAGCCATTTCCTTAGCATCAACGCCAGAAATATTATTAGGATAATAATTTTTAACTGCATCTGAATTTAATCCAAGCCCAACAATCTTTTGCCTTGTGTTACTAGATATTTCTGCCACTACTTCTTTAAGCTCTTTATCAAGCTGGCTTCTGCTTTTATCTCTTGTTTCAGGAATACCGTCAGAAATAACAAATAAGACCTTGTTTTTTGTCATTTGCTCTTCTAAATGCTCCGATGCTTTTTTTAAGCACGCTCCGTCATTATTGTCAGAAGGATTATTATGCCCTCCGGGGTTTTGACCACCCACCTCTAAAATCATTTGACCCATCTTTCCCCGCACAATTTCATCAAAATGATCATCAAATGATTTAAATTCAAGCAAAATATCTTGAAATCCAACAATTTCAAATTTAACACCAAGATTATTTAATGTTTCAGCCAAAATAACAGCCGACTTAAATGCTTCCTGAATTTTTTGGTTGTTATTCATAGATCCAGACAAATCAACCATTAAAGTAATAGCATAATCCATTTCCTCGCTTTCACTTTCCGGCTGTTCTCTTGCTTCTGTTTTAAATAAAGGAATGCCTTCAATTTTTTCTCTGATTCTTTTTCTTATATTCCATCTACGACCAGAGCGATATCCACTTTCATATTTTTCTTCTTTTCTTTTAATAAAGACATCTCTCAAATCTGCCGTCATTTTATCAACCAAATCAGCCACCTTTTCTAGTGTTTTTTCATAAGTGTTTTTCTCTTTTTTTTCTAAAACTGTCTCCATTTTTTTTCGCACATCAGCCCTCTTTTTTACCTGCTGCTCCTCTTCTTTTCCCCAGTCCGTTTTTTTATTCTCACTTTTCGGTTCTGCCATTTGTTCTTTTTTGCTAGGTGCGTCTTCGGGCTTCTCTAATAATTTGCCTTGCAATTCCTCATTTAACGAATCCTCAAATTCTTTTAATCTAGCTTTTGCATTTTCCTCCATTTCTTTTTGCTCTGCTTTTGGAAGAGAATCAACATATTCTTTTATTTTCTGTTTCAACTCTTTTGATAAAACATCCAAATCAACAGGTTTTAAAGAATCTTTTTTGACTTCAACATCTTCTTTTGATGGCTCGCCCAATGCTTTTTTTATAGCTTTCTTTAAAACTTCCTGTTCTTGTTCAGTAAGCTTATCTTGTAAATCTTTTGGCAAATCCTGACCATTTGGCGAAGCACCTTCTTGATTTTTTTGTAAGCCCTTAAGCGCTTCTTGCATTTTTTGATCTTCTGTGTCCGCCTCAACCAATTTCTTAAATTCAGGCCAAACTTCATCCCGATTTATTTCATAGGAACGCTTTGCAAATTCGCTGATCATTGTTTCTCCGTTAACTTTTTTCTTTCCTATATTGCCTCCCATATCAGCTTCTTTTCTGGATGGGTAAGTTAACCATGAACCCTGAGCCGATTTTAGAGTTTTATTAACAACATCTTTTACTTCTTCTGGAAGATCTTCTGATATTTCAAAATCCTGTCCTTGTACTTCTTTAAACCACTGCTTCAAATATTCAAAACCTGCTTTCATAAATCTAGGTTGCTGACCTAATTTTTCTTTAGACAATTCTTTTGCTTTTGCTTCATAGTCTAGAAATTCGTTATAAGCCACTACCATTTGCTCAGCAAATTTAGGATAGCTTTCTGATACAAAATTATTATCTCTGCCATCTTCAATAGCGTTCATCATAAAAGAAAACCCTCGTTGCCTCCATTCTTCAGTGGGAATAAAATCTGTTCTAGAGATTCTCCTATGCCCTCCTTCATGGCAAATAATAAACCTCAAAATATCCATAGATTTTTCTAAAAGATCTTTGGGATCAACTTTAATTACATTATTTTTAAAATCCCAATGCCAGCCAGCTCCAGGTTTGTTAAGTTCCACAGGAATATGAAAATCCTTGCCGATAAAATAAGCAAGTGATGAAAGTATTTTTTGCTTATACAGTATTTCTTCTTGCTCTGCTTGTGAAAAATCAGCAAAACTTTCTATTGATTTTTCGGTTTCTTGATTTTCTGGATCTAAAGCTTTATAGTCCTGATTAGAAGTTAAAAATGACTCTTCTCCAGGATTTTTTTCTACACCAAATTTATGACTTTCCATATTTGTTATTAATTATATAATTACAAACTATAATTATTACTTTCTAATTATTTTTTTTCTGACACCAATCAAGTCTATAATTTGTGATGGCTTGCTTTTTTTCAAATTGCCAGTATCAATTATTAAATCAATTCGCTTGTCACTGCCAAAAATATCAATTATATCTTTTATCTTACTAAGTGCGGGCTGGCCCGAAACATTTACTGAAGTTTGTGCTAATGGCTTATTTATTTTTTTAAGCAAATCATTTAAAAATTTATATTTTGGAATTCGCAAAGCAATTGTTTTATTCTTTTCTTTTGACTTTAGTATAAAAGTAAATTTTCCTGGCCAATATTTTTTCAAAACTTTTTCTTGAACTGGCGATATTTCTACCATCTCTTTTGCCGCCCTTAAATCTTTAACAAAAATTGGCAAGGGTTTTGTTTTGCTTCTTTTTTTTATTTTAAAAATTTTTCCCACTGCCTCACCCGTTTGGCTACGCCTAGGATCTTTTTTATTTTCAGCCAATGCCAAAAAACCATAAACTGTGTCTGTGGGGAAAATTACCACCCCGCCTGCGTTTAGTATCTCAATTGCCTTATTTATAGATTGTTTGTTGGGTTTTAGTATTTGCATTTTCAATTTATGTAATTATAATTTTTTACACTCATTTTTTTTAAGAAATTCTTTCATTTTTTGTACATCTTCTGGCCTGCCAAAATCCATCCAAAAATCTTTTATTTTTTTTATTTTAACTTTTTTCTCTTTTGCTAAAATAGAAATAGCATCGGTAATTTCATACTCGCCACGGACAGATTTTTCTATTTTATTTATCACCTCAAAAATTTCTGGCGTAAATTTATAAAAACTTATATTAATTAAGTTTTCTGCAAATTCTTTTTGCTTGCCAGTAGGGCTACACCCAAGGGGTTTTTCAATAATTTTGTCTAAAAAATCGTCCCCATCTTTTACTAGCACACCAAATCTTTCAGGATGTTCATTTTCGCATCCCGCCACATAATTAAAATTGTCATCAATGTTCATTAATTTTAAATCATTTGCAGAATAAAAATTATCTCCTGCTAGTGATAAAAAGTTTTCACTTCCAATAAATTCTTTAGCACATTTTATTGGGCAAGCAGTTCCATAAGCCACATCTTTTGGACCTAAAATTTCATGCTGATTTAAAATTTCAACTTTAATTTTGCTTTTATCTATGCCCAGTTTTTCAGTACAGTTTAAATAATTTTGTTTAAAATCTTCCATTAACTCTGGGCGAAATCCTACCACCAAAAGTATGTCTGTGTATCCTGCTAGTAAAACATTATCCATTAAATGTGCTAAAAACGGTTTTTCGTTAACGCAAATTAAATGTTTTGATTTGTCCTTTGAAAGCTTTAGCATTCGTGTGCCTTGCCCAGCTGCTGCAATAACAACTTTTTTTATCATATATTTTTTATTAATTTTTTGCCAAATTAAATGCATCAATATTCATTTGCTGATACTTTTCTGGCATAGCTTTTTTAATTCCAACTGTTACAGATTCTGGTTTTATATCTAAGTAACCATTAAAAACTGCATAACCCAACAAGTACATTGTGGCTAAAATTTCTTTTTGTAATTTTTCTTGACAAATTTTTGAAGCTTCTATTAGGTGTAAATTTGAGCCAATAATTTCTTTTACTTTTACCACAACCTCATCTTTGGTAATTGTTTTTTCACCGCCCAAGGCCAGTGGCACAAATTTATTATTAAGTAAAACTTTTGTATTTTTGTTTGCAAAGTCGTAACTGCGTAAGCCTTCCAATAAATCCAAAGCTAAAATTAAATCTGCATCTCCTTTTTTAAAAAGTGGGGAATATACTTTTTTTCCCATACTTACATAAACTGCCACCGCCCCGCCTCGCTGTGAAAGTCCATGAAGCTCTGAACTTTTTACATCTTTACCATCAGCCAAAGCTGATTTAACTAATACATCAACTAAAGTAATTAATCCCTGCCCCCCAACCCCTGTTATTAATATATTAAAATTGTTTTTCATAATTTTGAAAGATTTAATTTATTGTTTTTTTTGGCGGCGGTCCAAAATGGCGCAGATGCGTTTACATATAATGACCGAGACTTCGTCTTTTGTTAAAAATTCTTTCATTGTGGACTCTAATTCGCCAGGATTTCCTTGGTCTAAAGTTTTTACATTTTTTACTCCCAAAGCTCTAACAATTTCTTCAATATTCATTTCTGGCGAAGCCTCCCACATGCCATTTAAACCCATACCAGGATTTTGCTGGTGACCAGTCATAGCTGTAATGCGGTTATCTAAAATAATCATTAAAGGATTTGATTTATTATAAACCGCATTAATTAATCCTGCCATTCCAGAATGAAAAAATGTTCCGTCGCCCATAGTGGTAATTACTTTTTGGCCTTTTGTGCCCACAGCCTTACTTACTCCATGCCCAATTCCAATAGAAGAACCCATACAAAATAAATAATCTTGCATATTATGTGGGGCAAGGCCTGTCATCATATTACACCCAATGTCGCCTCCAAAAATTGTGCCCTCTGGAGCTAATCTTTTAATCACTGGCAAAGCAAGCCAATAAGGGCAACCATCACAAAGTTTGGCAGTGCGTCTTGGAGTTTGTAGTGAGTAGTTTGTAGTGAGTAGTTTATTGTTCTTAATTTTCAATTTTAAAACTTTTGCGATTGCATTTTCAACCAACGCCACGTTCAACTCTCCAATTTGAGGTAACAAATCTTCTCCAATTATTTTAATTTTAATATTTTCTTCTTGTGCAATTATTTTTATTTCTCTTTCCAAATATGGATCCAATTCTTCCACTACCAAAACTTGTTTAAACTTTTTAATAAAATTGGCAATTTTCTTTTTTGGTAAAGGATAAAACGACCCAAGTTTTAAGACTGGAGTTTTTAAATCCAAGTCACGAAGAGCTTCCATAGTGTGAACATGCGCGACTCCGGATGTTATAATTCCTAATTTTAAATTTCCAATTTTCAATGAATTTTCAATTCTATTAATTTTCAAACTCTCAAAATACTTGCTAATTTTCTCTGTTTTTTCTAAAAGCTCTTTTTTCATTTCCAAAACTCTTGGAGGAAGCGTCACATACTGATGAAAATTCTTCTCAAACTTTCCATCTTTATGAACTTTATAACTTGATAAACTTTCAAACTCCACTGGCGAGCGTTCATGAGCCACTCTAATTGTGGTGCGCACCATTACTGGCACATTAAATTTTTCAGAAATCTCAAAAGCTAATTTTGTAAATTCATGGCACTCTTGCGCGCTAGCAGGTTCTAGGGTTGGGATGTGCGCCATCAAAGAAAAAGCCCTAGAATTTTCTTCTGTTTGGGCTGAAGACCAGCATCCAGGATCATCTCCCACCACAATTACCATTGGCCCCTTGGTGCCTGTATATAATAGAGGGAGTAAAACTTCAGAACACACGTTTACCCCAAAATTTTTCATAGCCACCAAACTTTTAAGCCCAGAAAAACTTGCGCCCACAGCAGCTTCCAAAGCTACTTTTTCATTGGTGGAAATTTCATAATGCACGCCATAATCTTTGGCAATGCGCCCAAACTCATCCCCAATTTCTGCACTTGGGCAACCAGGATACATGGTCACAAAATCAACTCCAGCTTCTAAGGCACCCTGCACAATAGCTTCATTCCCCATTAAAACTTCGTTTTTCTTATTATTTTCCATAAATTTTTAAAATTATTATCTTTATAACTTACCTTATTTTACTAGTGTTTTGCTAAAAATGCAAACAAAAAAACCTGAAAATTGATCTGTACCCCAAAAAGTGGACACGAAAGTGTCTGCTTTTTGTATTTGGAAGGTAGATAAGGTAGAATAATTATCATTAATACAAACAACCAAAAAATAATATGAGTAAAAGAAGATTCACACAAGAACAAGTTAAAG
>CAIWKF010000088.1 GCA_903913175.1 Candidatus Staskawiczbacteria bacterium | reverse complement strand
TCTATGGTCTACCAACCAAAAACGTTATCGTATTACAAACTTAACAAGTGTATCACATGTATCTGAACCTAGACAGTGGCAAGCAACAAAAAAAGCCCAAAATCGGCTTTGTAAAAATAGTTCAGCCCGGATTCCAAATTGAATCCGGGCTTTTGCAATTTCTTGCCTGAATCTTTCCGCCATCCGTGGCTAAAGATCCTTATTCGTCCATGCTTTTCAGCTTCAGGTAGCAGAAGCTGCCGAAGCCGACGGCGCACAATAATCCACCGGCGACTTGACCTTGCCAGCCATTGGACGCCGCCAGCAAGATCGCGCCGATGCTGGTGGTGAGGAGCACCATCGCCCCCCAGAACAGTAGCCTTGCTAAAAAAACGATTACGCTACTGATGACCATCACAGTCAACGCCACACGAGTCAAACTATTAGACACGACACTGTCCTCCGAAAAATGTGCTTATAGGGCAGGGGAGAAATTCCCCAACCTCCATATATTTATTATAACATACTACAAGCAATGCTGTCAAGTAGCTTGACACAAAAATGAATAAATAGTAATATGAAAAAGTCTTAGCAAAGTGAGTGATTGCTGGTCATTTCTTATGGAGTGACTAGAGGAAAGTCCGAACACTCATCCGCCAGTTGGCGAGATAAATTGGTAGCGGGTAACGCCCGTCGGTAGTAATGCCAGAGGTGCGAGCAGTGACGCCAAGATTTGAAAAAATCTAGGCACCCATCATAGCGCAAGCAAAGTTGGGTGAATCTGATTGAAAAATCAGAGTGAAACGGCAAAATCCTTACCTGTGTGCAAGAACAAAGTCCAGTATTTTAAGAGATAATTTTAGCAGGGAAAACCTGCAGAAATTCTTATTAATTTATGAGTTTTAAATTTTCTTTTTATTAATGCTGGATTAAAAGTAGTTCGCTTGATGCCGATAGTAATATTGAGCACAGACAGATAATCACATAATACAGAATTCGGCTTATAGCTTTGCTAAGATAATTAAGAGTTCCACTTTATTGTGGAATTTTTAATTTGTAAATTTTCTAAAAAAAGATTATGATAATAAAATATGAATACAGAATTACAAGCAAATAAAAATAAAAATTTAATAATTGAAGTTAATGGCAAGCAATATGCCAGATATCCAGTAAAAACAAAACTAATTACTCCAGAAGATAAAGATATTTCAATTGTGGTAGAAGAATATGTAAAAAAATATTTTGCCTCTACTGGTGGGCTTTTGCCAGAAGATATTGTTTTTGTATCTGAAAAAGCTGTGGCTGTTACGCAAGGCAGAAGTTACCATATAGACAGCATCAAGCCAAGTAAACTGGCAATTTATTTATCTAAATATGTTACTAAAACCCCTATTGGAATTGGGCTTGGCAGTCCTCAAACCATGCAATTAGCAATTGAAGAAGTAGGAACTTTGCGAATTTTGTTTTCTGCATTTTTTGGATATATTTTTAAAACTTTTGGAGTACGCGGAATTTTTTATATTTTAGCAGGGGACAAAGCTCGCTCAATTGATGGGGCAGTGCCTTATGCCATTCCGCCATATAATAAATATGTTTCTAAGGGGCCAATAAAAGCAAATCAAGTTGCTCAAAAAATTTCAGAAAAAATGGGTGGAATAAAGGTGGCAATTGTAGATGCCAATGATATTGGGGTAAATATTCTTGGGTGGACATCGGGTGTTTATCCAAAACTTATAGCAAAAATCATCAAAGACAATCCTCTTGGGCAAACTGATGAATGCACCCCTGTTGGTATAATCCGCGAAATTAAATAATTTTATATGTTCAATAAAATTTTAAATTTAAAAACAGAAAAAGTAAGTGTGGCAGCATTTATAATATCAGTTGCCTCATTTTTTAGTTTACTACTGGGACTTTTACGCGATAGGCTTTTAACTGCGCAATTTGATGTGGGGAAAGATTTAGATGTATATTTTGCAGCTTTTAGAATACCAGATTTTGTGGCAACAGTTTTGGTAATGGGTGCAATTTCTGTAGCAATAATTCCAATTTTTACAGATAATTTAAATAAGAATAAAGAGCAGGCATTTAAATATTTATCTAATTTATTAAACTTGTGTTTGGTGGCTTTGGTAGTAATTTGCAGTATTTTGTTTATTTTTACCCCACAGCTAATTAATATTATTGCTCCAGGTTTTTCTGAAGATAAAAAATTAATTACTATACAGCTTACGCGCATTATGTTTTTAAGCCCCATTTTAATGGGTATTTCAAACATGATTTCTGCGGTGCTTATGGTATTTAAAAGATTTTTAATTACAGCCATTTCACCAATTTTATATAATTTGGGCAGTATTATTGGAATTTTATTTTTTGTGCCAAAGTTTGGAATTGTTGGGCTTGCTTGGGGCATTATTTTGGGTGCTTTTATGCACTTGTCAATTCAATTGCCATCACTTTTTAAAACAGGATTTAAAATACAAAATACATTTAATTTTTTAGATAAAGATTTTTTGCAAACCATAAAACTTACCATTCCGCGTGCTATTGGGCTAACTGCTAGCCAAATAAATTTAATTATTATTACTGCAATTGGATCCACTCTGGTGGCAGGATCTGTAACATTTTTTAGCTTGGCAAATGATTTAGCCACGCCAATAATTGTGCTAGTGGCTGTGCCATTTGCAGTGGCTGTGTTTCCAGCTTTGAGCTCTGCAATTTCCAAAAATGATAAAAAAGATTTTTTAGAAAAGTTTTATTCAGTATTTAGACAAATTTTATTTTTAATTGTGCCAGTGTCTGGGCTTTGCTACATTTTAAGAGCTCACTTAATTAGGCTGGTTTTTGGGGCGGGCAGGTTTGATTGGACTTCTACTAAATTAACTGCAGCCTGTTTTGGCATTTTTATGATTCCTTTGTTTGCTCAAGGTTTAATATTTTTAATTTCGCGTGCATTTTATGCAATAAAAAACACTGCAATTCCAGCTTTGGTGAGTATTTTTAGCATTGTTATTTTGCCACCAATGGCATATTTTTTGGTCTGGGCTTTAAGTTTTCCTAATGCATTTTCATACTTTGTGGCTTATGCGCTTAGAATTGAAGAAATGAAAAACTTGGCAATTGTGGGTTTGCCTTTAGCTGTGGGAGTTGATGTGTTAATTCAGTTTATAATTTTACTTGTATTTTTAAAGTTTAAAATAAAAGAAATTGAGTATAAAAATTTGTTTGTATTTTTTACAAAAGTTTTATTTGCCACAATTATAACTATGATTTTAGCTTATGTTGTTAGGCAGTTGTTTGGCGGATTTTTAGGATCGTCAACATTTATAATTTTATTTTTGCAAACTGCCATTACCGCAGGCTTTGGGTTTTTAGTTTATGCAATTTTGTCACATTTCTTAAAACTTCCTGAAATTGGTGCATTTAAAAGTTTTTTATTTGCACAATTGGGGCAGTTGACAGCCACTTTTAATAAGAGTAAAATAAAAACATAGTATTTTAATTTTTTAAATTATGGAAGAAAATAATCAAAAACCATTAACATTAAATGAACTTGCAAAATATAATCAGGAAGTTTTGTTTCCTTTTATGCAGGAGAATTTTGTTACAAAAAAAGAGCTTGATGAATTTAAGGATGAATATAAAGCTGATTTTAGTAATTTACAAACCTCTGTTGATACTTATGCCAAAAAAGCTGACACATATTTTCAAGAAATGGTTATGTTAAGTCATAAAGTTGATAGGCATGAGAAATGGTTTTTGCAGGTGGCCAATAAGCTGGGCATTAATTTGGAATATTAAATTTAAAACAGTAGGGAAGTCCTAAAAGCTCTAATTTGTTTAGTGCTTTTATTTTAGTCTAAAACCCTTGACACGCTTTCTTGGTTGTGCTATAATAAATATATAGAGTAAAGGGCTCTATTCCTTCTTTCAAATCATTAGCTCTCTAGTTTAGTGGTTTGAAAGAAGGGAATTCGCGTTATACCTTCCGGCAATTTCGCCGAGTTAAACGCAAAGTGGCTAACCTTGAAAGGGCAAAGCCATGCTGTATGTCGAATGCGTTATCGGGCGGATTAATGGTCGTAATTTTCCCGCAATCATGACGCGGGATATGTATGAGACCATTTTGCATGGTCTTGGCATCGATCGCGATGTCACCTTCGAGAGTCAGGAAGACTTCGAAGCCCAAGGGTGGGAGTATGACCACCATTGGGAGGTTGAGGCCGAAGGCCTTGAGGAGGCGATCCAAAAGATCGCAGGCAAAAAGGCCGAGGCCGATCGGGCGCATGAGTGCCTGGAAAAAATGCACCGCCAACATTGGGCGGGTCACGGCAGGCCGATTCGAATCGGCTAGCCAAAAAATGCTTTCCGAGTGAGCTGTATAATCACAGGTTGATGGCGCGAGCCGAGCCATCGAAAAACAGTGGCTTTTACCAAGCGTTGGAACGAGCTTGGGGCACATTGTGCTAACAGTTCCAAACCAAGGGAGCCCGGCCGATTAGAGGCTATTCGCTCCCGCAACATGGGAGGCAAAACGGTAATTCGTTTGGTCTCCCTCTCTTCTTTCAAATCATTAGCACAAAGTTTAGTGGTTTGAAAGAAGGGAAATAAAAATCATTAAAAAAATTCTGTTGTAAAAGACAGGATTTTTTGCTGTAAAAGTTTTAATTTTACTTAAAATATGGTATATTTATAAAATATTATTATGTAAATTTGTAAAAGTTCCTAGTTAACTAGGAACTTTTACAAATTTACATAATA
>CAIWKF010000087.1 GCA_903913175.1 Candidatus Staskawiczbacteria bacterium | reverse complement strand
TGTCGGACCCATCATATTTTTTTTATCCTTTATTTTTTCGTTTCTGATTACCCGCGACCAGGGCAGTAGTGTTATTTGGTTAATATTACTGCTTCTGTTATCGCTTTACACGTGGGCGTTTTTTTACATGGCACGCCGTGGATTCGGATTTGGCCGCAATAAAACCAATCAATCCAGGCGTTATGACCTGGGGAAAATCCGGCATAATGAGCGGTCTCAGGACAAGCGGAAGACAATAACTTTTGCGTTTTTATGGCTATATATGTTTATAAAGAAAATCCAAAAATAAAAGTAAATAAAAACTTTTTTTATTTTGGTCTTGCTATTTTTTTATGGTGTTTAATTAATTTTATTTCTTTACTTTGTAAAGATTTGTTTTGGTTAAGAATGGCATATTCCACAGGATCACTTGTTCCGTTAACTGGTATATACTTTGCTTATGCTTTAGCTAATAAAAAAGTTAGCAACAAATTATCACTATTTTTAGTTTCAACCTCAGTTATTTTATTTATTATTAACATATCTACGCCACTTTTAATAAAAAATCTTATTTCTTTTTCAAATTTTGGTATTGAAGTAACTTTTGGCCCAATTTTTTATATTTGGGGTGCACACCTTGTTTATCTTAGCTTAATATCACTCATTATTCCTTTAACTGTTTTAAAAAAAGTTGATGAACAAAGAAAAAAACAAATTTTATATTTTACAACTGGTTCAGTAACTTTTGCCTTGTGGACAATAATTGTAAATGTGATTCTTCCAATGTTTGGATTTACAAGTCTCGCTAATATTGATACTCCTGCCACAATTTTTGTAGTGGGCTTTACAAGTTATTCAATTATAAAATATCAATTAATGGACATAAGGTCTTTATTTTTTCAAGCCTTTATGTACTCCTTTGTAATAGTTAGTATTATTGCCTTTTTATTACTTTTAATGTCTCTTGGATCATTTTTATTTGCCCAATCAATGATTTGGCCACTATATATAATGGCTTTTATAGTTTCTGTTACATTATTTTTAATAGGAAGATTATTTTTTATTGAAAAAACAAATCTAGAAAAAGCAAAAATAAACTTAACTAATTTACTTGAAACTTCTGAAAAACATCGCAAAATAGCTGAATTAGAAAGAGACAAAACAGTAAGAATTGTTAACAATTTTACCGATGGCCTTATTATTATTAATGAAAAAAATGAAATAACCTCAATTAACCCTGAAGCTATAAAAATTCTTGGAATAAATACCAACTCAATAATAAATAAGCATATTCAATCTTTAGAGTTTTTTCCAAAAGCTAAAATACTGTTTTTAGCTTTAAAAACAAAAAATAATTATATTTTAAGAAAAAAAATTGAATTATCAAAAGATTTGATAATAGAGCTTTCTATAATACCTTTAAGTTTAGAAAAAAATAACATAGGTTATATAGTTGTGCTTCATGATATAAGCAGAGAAGAAACTGTTGAAAAAATGAAAACAGAATTTGTTTCTTTAGCTGCACATCAATTAAGAACGCCTTTGTCCATAATTAATTGGTCAATGAATATGCTTAAAAATGGTGAATTTGGAAAACTTACAAAAAAACAAACTGAAGTTATTGAAAATGCTTTCAATAACAATAAAAGATTAATTTCATTAGTTAATGATCTTTTAGATGTAACTCACATAGAAGAAGGAATATATTTATATAAAATAACAATGTCCGATGTAAAAGAAATTGTATTACTTGCAATAGAAGGATACAAAGAAGAAATTAAAAAAAGAAGAATTAAAATTGAATTAAAAGAATTAAATATTTTACCAAAAATAATGATTGACGCAGTAAAAATAAGACTTGTTATACAAAATTTTATTGATAATGCCATAAAATACTCTCCAGAAGGAGTAAATGTTGTCATTACCTTAAAATCTGATGAAAATAATTTAGAGCTAAAAATACAAGATTTTGGTTTTGGTATATCTAAAGACCAGCAACAAAAGATTTTTACAAAATTCTTTAGAGGTGATAATGCAATAAAAACAAAAGAAATTGGGTCTGGCTTGGGGTTATTTTTATCTAAAAACATTATAGAAGCTCATGGTGGAAAAATTTGGTTTGAATCACAAGAAAATACAGGAACAAGTTTTTATTTTAGCTTACCAATTAAAAAATAAAAAGAGTCCGTATCAAATCATATAAAATCTGACTATAGGGGTATTGGTTACATCATATAAAATCTGACCGAAAATATTGTTGTAGAATGGAGGAAGGGTTGGAAATTTGTTTGGCAATTTAATTAAAACCT
>CAIWKF010000086.1 GCA_903913175.1 Candidatus Staskawiczbacteria bacterium | reverse complement strand
AGACAATCTTTATCAGTTTTACAAACAGAAAAAATCAAAAGATAATTTTCAAAATGTCGATATTAAAAAGAAAATTTCAGTCAGTTTTTCAGGGGTTAATCAAACACCCATTTCGGTCAGATAGTTATATGATTTGACACGAAGATGAACTACAGGATCCTGCAATTTATCTACAATTGTCCTGTCTAACTCTAATTCAGAACCTATAATTTCAATTTCAATATTTTTGTTTTGCTTTTCTGCTAAATCTCTTACTAGTCTTGGAAAATTTGCAAATGCCTCAACAACAGGAACCAGCCTAATTTGCATGACATTGTATTGTAAATTTGAAATTGTAACCCTTAAAATCTCACTCAACTCATTTAATTCTACAGACTTCATTTTTTCAAAAAAAGTATTAAACCTTAACCTATAAATCAAAAGCTCTTCTATCAAATTCATTAGCTGATCTAATTTCTCTACATAAACATTAATATGAGATATTTTTTCTGACACCTCTACGCTTTTTCTTTCTGACAAAACATATTGATTTTTCTTTTCATTTTTTATTGACCTGCCTACTCCAGAGGTTGCAACCCCAGTAATAATCTTAATTTTATTTGCCAATTTTTGCAGATCTAATTCAATATTATTCTTTTTTATTTCCTTAAGTGATTTTTCTATATTGTCAAAAACAGTATATAAAAAACTAAACAATTTTTTATCTAAAATTAATCTGCCATGCCTTGCGTAATCAAAAATATCTTCTAAAACATGCGTTAGATATGCTAAATTATTAAAACCCATAGTTGCAGCCGAACTTTTTACTGTATGTGAAGATCGCATCAATTCATTTAAAAGTTCTTCATCCTGAGAACTAACCATATCATCTGATTTCTTACCTTTATAGGCTTTTTCTAAACTAAGTAAATTATCATTTAATTTTTGTAAATGCTCTTTTGCTTCAACTAAAAATATATCTTTAAATTTACTAACATCAAACATAAAATTTATAACATTAATTCCTTTATTATTTTTACAATTTCTTTTGGTTTAATAATTCTGTCCGCAAGTTTTGCATCTATTATTTCTCTTGGCATTGAAGAAACAACTGCGGTTTCTGGATCTTGAACAATAACTGTTCCACCTTGCTTTTTAACTTCAACAGCACCATCCAAACCATCATTTCCCATTCCTGTTAAAACAACTGCTAAGCAGTTTTTTTTATAAAATATTGCAGCACTTGTTAAAAAGCAATTTATTGATGGACGCGGTCCTATATAATTTACAATTTCTGAAAAAGAAAAATAAGCATCAAAACTATTTTTACTACTTTTTACTGAGGAAAATTTATCGGAAGGCAAAATATAAATTTTACCAGATTCAATATTTTGTCCTTCAGTAGGCTCTAAAACATCAATTACACACAATTTTGAAAGCCTTTTAGTAAAAAGTGGAATAAAAAATACCGGCATATGTTGAGCAACCACAATGCTAAAATTTATTTTCTTTGGTAATCCTGAAATAATTTGCTCCACTAAAAGTGGTCCACCCGTAGATGATCCTATTACAACAATTTTATTTATGGTTTGCTTTTTTTTAAATTCTCTACTATTTTTTTTAAAAATACCACTAAAATGATAATTAATTTTTGATCTTGAAGCATTATGGACCTTAGAAAGTAAATCATCCTTAATTTTTTCAATATCTAAAGAAACTTCTCCCGAAGGTTTGGTAATAAAATCAATTGCACCTGCGTCTAAACATTCTTTTGTTTCTATATTACCATTTTTAGCATAGGCTGAAAGCATTATTATAGCCGGTGGATTTGCTTTATTATTTTTTAAAATCTCTTTAATAGCTTCTGCTCCATTCATTTTAGGTAAATGATAATCCATAGTAATCACATCAGGCTTAAGTCTTGTTGCTTCACCAATTGCCTCTACTCCATCTTTTGCTTCACCAACAACTTCTATAGTTAAATCATCCGAAAATAAATCCCTCAATAATTTCTTCATAAAAAAAGAGTCGTCAACTATCAAAACTTTAATTTTTCTTTGGTTTTTCTCTTTCATTTTTATCCAATTGCTTTGTTAACTTCTTCTATAACCTGATTATTATCAAATGGTTTAATTATATAACCTATTGCTCCATAACTTTCGGCTTCTTTAACAATTTTTTCCTGCCCAACAGCTGAAATAATAATTACCTTAAATTGTTTGCCAATTTCCTTTATAACCTCTATACCTCCAACATTTGGCATAATTACATCAAGCAAAACTAAGTCTGGCTTTTCTGTCTTTATTTTTTCCAGAGCTTCATTCCCGTCCGCCGCCTCAATGAAATTTTTACATCCATTATTTTCTAAAATATTTTTTAAAACATTTCTCATAAAAGCTGAATCATCAGCAACAAGAATTTTAGCTGTATCTTTTGACATATTTATATAGCAATGTAATAAATTTTTTAAAGCTCGGGCAAAATTCCGAAATGAAAAAAATAATTGCAAAGCAAAATATTATTATTTAGTTATTTTATTTCCTCTAAAAGTTTTGCTAATTTTTCGTTGAAAATTATATATAAGTGAGCCCTAATTTGATGCTTTGAAATTTTTAGGCTTGTAGTAAAAAGTACTATCTCACCTTTTTCAATCTCAGAAACTTTTTCTAAAAGCTTTTTAATACTTGTTGTCGGGACCATTATTGGCGAACCAATCATAAACTCAATTTTTAATTCTTTAGATAAAACTGTTAAAAAAGAATTTGATAAAATATTTAGAGTCTCTTTAATGGCCGACCTATCAATATCCATAAAAACTCCCGTAGAACCCACTTCAACATTACTTAACAAATCTACTAGAATTAGAGCCTCTTCTCTTGGTATAGTTAAAAGCGCCATGCCATCTATACCAGAAATCATTTGAGCATAACTAATAATAGCCCTATCTTCATCTATCAAAATTTCATTTAAAATTATTTTCACCGAAGAAATTTCAGCGGCTACAGAGCTTACTTCTACACTTTTTTTAGAAAGGCTTGAAAGTGATTCAGAAACTTTTTTTGAGCCCAAATTTGCAACATTATTTAATATTTCTAAATTTATTTCCATAATTTTAAGATTTAGTATTTTTTTTAATTGTACTACTTAAGGATACTAAATCTTTATCATTTAATATCTTTTTAATATCTAATAAAACTAACAATCGACTTTTTTTGTTTTCTTCTAATACAACAACACCTTGCAAATAATCTGTTTTAATTTTAGCTGAAGCGAGCTCTGGCGGATCTTGAATAGAATCCTTATTTATCCATAAAACTTCCTTAACCTGGTCTACTACAATACCAAAGTTTGTATTATCTGCCTCAACAACTAAAATATGTTTTGACAAAATTTTATTTTCTCTTACCAAATTAAATCTTTTTTCTAGATCAAAAACAACTACTATTTTCCCTCTTAAATTTAAGATACCTTTTATAAATTCAGGAGAATTTGGTAATGGTGTAATTATGGGAATTTTTATAACTTCTTTTAATTCCTTAATATCTACTGCATATTCTTCATTATCTAGACTAAAAATAACTACCTGAAACCTTTGTATTATTTTTTTTTCTTTTTTATCTTCTGTATTAGCAACCTGATTAATAATT
>CAIWKF010000085.1 GCA_903913175.1 Candidatus Staskawiczbacteria bacterium | reverse complement strand
GTGGAGTTCGTGTATCTACAGTTATGAGCGAACTTAGAGGAGAAAAAATCGACATAATACAGTGGAATAACAATACATCACAGTTCATAGAAGAAGCACTTTGTCCTGCTAAAACACCAGTACTCCAACAAAACTGAAGATTAAATCCACCAGTTTCTCCAACTAAATCAATAATTTCTCCTGCAAAATATAAATTATCAATTTTTTTTGACTTCATATTTTTTGCGTCAATTTCATTTAACAAAACTCCGCCACAAGTAGCCATTGCAACATTAAAATCTAAAAGCCCATCCACTGTCATTTCTAAGTTTTTTAATATTTTAATTAAAGCCTTTCTTTCTTCTTTGGTTACATCATTAGCTTTTTTTACAGGACTAATTTTTAACATACCAAGAAACACCATAGCTAGTTTTTCTGAAGTTAAATCTAGCAAACAATTTTTAAAAATTTTATTTGGATTGCTTAAAAAATATTTTTGCAATTTTGTGTCTAGTTCCTGGAAACTTAAATTTGCGTTTGTGTCTAGACCTATTGTTACCTCTCCTTTTTCTACAAATTCACCAATATCCTTGCTTATTGCTAAAATTATTGGTCCAGATAAACCAAAATGTGTAAAAATTATTTCTCCGTTTACTTGCATTTTTTTCTTTTTATTTTGAAAAATTCTTAAATTAACATTACTTAATGCTAAGCCCTGCAGTTCTTTTACCCAACTTTCTTTAATTTTAACTGGGACTAAAATTGGTTTTGCTTTCTTAACTTTATGACCCATATTTTCTGCAAAAATATATCCATCCCCAGTTGATCCTGTTTGTGGAAAACTTTTTCCTCCCGTACAAATCACATAATTTTTAGCAAAAATTTTAGTCTGATCGCTCAAAATTGCACTTTTAATTTTGTTTTTATCAATTTCAAAATCTAAAACTGCAGAATTATACATAATTTCAACCTTATTTTCCTTTAAGCAATTTTGCAAAATATTTAGAACATCTTCTGCTTTGTCAGTTATAGGGAAAATTCTATTATTTTTTTCTGTTTTACAAGCCAATCCCCATTTTTTAAAAAATTCAGTTATTTCCTTTACTCCAAAATTTGAAAAACTTTTTTGTAAAAAGTCTGCCTCTTTTCCATAAATAGTTCTTAAATTTTTTAAATTAATATTTGTATTAGTAAAATTACACCTTCCACCGCCAGTTAATAAAAGCTTATTTCCTAATTTAGAATTTTTTTCTATTAAAAGAACCTTGGCTCCTTTTGCTGAAGCAAAAATTGCAGACATTATACCAGCTGGTCCTCCGCCTACTACCACAACATCATATGTATTAACATTTGTATTTTTCATAATATATAATTATAAGTTAAGTAAGAAAAAGGAGGGTCTATCGCAAATATGATAAACCCCCCCAATAAACCGCAACCATTTTTCAGCTTTTTTTTGGTTTACCCTCCAATGGCCCAGCCAAAATAGCCAAAACAAGTCCAAAAATCTGCCCTAGAGCAAACATGGCCAAAGTGGCCAAAACTGTCATAAATACTAGCTTCATGCTATCTCTCCTTTTTTAATGGACTCGTCAAAAGAACACATTATTTAATAATACTACTAAATATAAATTTGTCAAGTAATGATTGTAAATTCAGTCAATAATATAAAAATCAATATTCTAATACCTCTTTATAATTTGTGTCTGGCTCATAAAATCTGGCAACTGCCAAATCTTTTTTTGATTTAAAAATTTTCTCATATTATTCCTTTATTTTTCATTTCAAAAAAACATTTAGCTGTAGCAGTTACATCTACCAAGGCGTTATGAGAATCATCAAAATCATGTCCAAATAATTTTATATGAAGCTCTGAAAGTTTTGGCCACTTAAATTTTTTAAAACTATTATTGCTAGGAATAGCACAAAAATTTGTAGAAGCTTCTTTAGTACAAATAGTTTTTTTTACATCAAAATGATTTGGCAAACCATTTCTTAAAAATTCAGCCCCCATAATCATTTGGTCAAAACTCATATTATGTGCTACTAAATAATCGGCCTTTGTTATGTTACTAGCAAAATCATTTAATACAATTTTTAATAAAGCTCCTTGTTTTTCTGCAATTTCATGGGTTATGCCATGAATTTTAGAAGAATCTTCTGGTATTTTAAAGCCCTCTGGTTTAATAATATAATCTTTACTTTCAATTAAATTACCATCTATATAAAATACCCATGCTAATTGCACTAGGCGAGGCCAATTTCCAAAATCATTTACAGAAGCATTCCAATTTTTTGGCAAACCAGTTGTTTCTGTGTCAAAAAACAAATAATTCCCTTTTAAAAGGTTAACATTTTGTTTATTTGTCTTATTTATTTCACTAAATAAATCCATTTGATGCGCCATAATATTATTCTTACTATATTTTTGAATTTTTAATTAGTAATAGTTTCTCTTTTCTAGTTAATTTTTTTACTACATTTTCACGCTTTCTAGCTTTGGCAAAATTATTAAATCTTTCAAAATATTTTAGTTTTACTGGTCTCCTAATTTTTGTATAGTGCGCTCCACTTTTTAATTTATTGTGAGCTATTAATCTTTTTTCTAAATTATTTGTAAAACCAGTATAAAGAGTTTTATC
>CAIWKF010000084.1 GCA_903913175.1 Candidatus Staskawiczbacteria bacterium | reverse complement strand
GATTGTAAAACAGGGTCAGGTTTTAATTAAATTGCCAAACAAATTTCCAACCCTTCCTCCATTCTACAACAATATTTTCGGTCAGATTTTATATGATGTAACCAATACCCCTATAGTCAGATTTTATATGATTTGATACGAGTTGTGGCAATTTTTGGAGAAGGAGTATATACTAAACCGCTCTTTCTTGCTTTTTCTTTTTTAAATTCTTCCGCTTGTTTTGCTAAAAATTCTGGCGTGCCTGCCCCTGTTTCAGCTTTGCGTTTTTTTGCTGTTTTATTTTCTCTTTCTTCTTGCTGTGACCTAAAGATTTTCGCTTCTTCTGCACTTTTACCAACTTTGCTAGATTCTTTTATTGCATCATCAATTTCTTTTTGCATATTAGCTTTTACAGCCTCTCTTCTTATACGCTGATTAATTCCCGTCTGGGTGTTTTCTTCTAAAATAGCATATCTTTGTTTTATTTTTTCTATTTTAGCTTCTAATATTTTAGAATTATTTGATTTCTTACTTTGTTCATAAAGCACATCTCTATCACTTGGTGTTGGCTTCTCCACTGATTTTTCTGCAAAAGTGGTTACAGTAAAAGGATCTATAGTTATTTCAGGAGTTTTAGAAGACCCATAACTTGATGTTTCAGTTTTTTTTGCTTCTACCTCAGTTTTCAATTCGTTTTTATAAGACCTAATCTTATCCAATAAATCATTACACTCTTTTATTTTTTTTCTATAACTCTCATTTAATTCCCGCAAATATTCTACTATTCTTTTTAGCTCTAATGAATCTTCATGAAATTCAATTTCTGCCAAATTTTTTGGAATATATTTTTCGCGCATTTCTTCAAAAATAAGTTTGTAATTTTGCACCTCTGTTCCTTTTTTAAGAAATGTTATCATTTGTTGAATATTTTCCTGTTCGCTCTTGGTTGTTTCTTTTTCAAGATTATTTAATATTTCTTTAAATTTTTTAAGATTTTCAACAAACTCAGATTGTTCTTTTTCCCTTTCATCTTTTATATCAATTTTTAATGTTTTTTCTGGATTTGTTTCCGTAGCAAAGCTCGGGGTTTGAAGTGTTGGTTTTTCAGTGGCACTGACAGAAGGAGGATTAACTTCACCTGGCTTTGATGTTGGTTTTTCATTTGCTTTAAAAAGTCCAAAAAATGCTGCAACACTTAAACTAAGCCCACCAACAATACCTGCTGGCAACCACCAATTATTCTTTTTTTCTTTTCTTACAAATCCTGAACTACCACTATCAATTACAGGTGGAGCAGAAACTTTAGAAGTCCTTGTTTTTTCTGCCGCCTCTATAGCTATTCTTTCTACTTCTTTTTTATCTGCTATTCTTTTTCTTATTCCTAACAACATTATTTCATTTTTTTCTTCTTGAGTTAATTCTTTTTTGGTTTCTACAACATCTGGCCTAGGTTCTATTTTTGCTTCTACGGGTTTTGCTTCTGGACTTTTTGGCATAGTAACATCTGGCACTGGTTCCACAGCCATAGGTTTTGTTTTTACATTTTGTTGTGCTATTTGCTCTTTAACTTCACTATCAAGACTAGATATAACCTCGTTTAAATCAATTGGATCCCCCCCACTTTCTATTTTTCTTGTCATAAAATTTAAATTTAATTCATGATATACTAATTATACAATGTTTAAATAATCATAACAATAGTTCATTAGAATTAATATGAATAACTTAAGCAGTGTTACACTTATAGGTTGAATTCGCAGACATATTACTTGACATGATATATTTATTATGCTATAATTTAAATATACTACACTTCCCTTTAAGAAAGGACAAAGCCATGGCTGAAAAAGCCACAGAAGAACAAGCCGAAAAGAAAAGCCTTTTTGGCAAAACGGGAGTGATCCCGTTGGTCATTCTGCAATTCCGAATGCTTCTTTCGTTGGTTTCGGATTTTATTCCGGAACGGGAAAAGAAGCCAGCGGTGGCAAAACCGCAACAGGTCCCCGGCCGACAAATTGTTCAGCCAACCAAATCAGTCGGTTTAAACGAGTTTGTTAAGGATTTGTTTTCCATGGGCTACGAGCTCGTGGACTGCCACCATTCGCCGTACGAAGACGACAGTGGCAGGCAGATGACGGTGGTAAGATTTATTCTTGCCATCCGTGACCACGAACTGGCACCAGAGTTTCTCGCTAAGCGTAATCAATTGCTTGGCGAACTCGAAAGGTATGCCAAAGAAGCTATGTGGCAAGTTCAGGGCCATATGAATGCCCTGTTTCGAAACTACGAGCTTGTCTCGGGGCTGTATATAATCAGCCTTGACGCCAACAGCAGGGAAGCGTTTGTCGATGGGAATGGAAAACCCATCTTGCGTTGGCAGAAGGACGAAGGCGGTAAGCGAATTGGCACAGAGCCTGTTCCGCTGACCGCCAAGAAATTCCTGCGAATTAACGGTAACACCATCGGCGTATATAACGCCTAATGCTGTCAATTTAAAGGAAAAACAAAGCCGGAGCGTTAACTCACTCCGGTTTTTTTAATTTCTTCTAAAATAATAGCCTTATCTGACCAAGGGATTTTTTTGCCATTTGATAAACACATTAATGGTTCACTGCCCTTACCTGTTATTATAACAACATCTTTTTCTTTTGCCAAATGCAAAGCTTTTATAATAGCTTGTTTGCGGTCAACTATTTTTCTTAAGGTTTGAAGCTTGAAGTTTGAAACTCCAGAAATTATTTGATTAATAATTTCTTCTGGATTTTCATCATACGGATCTTCATTAGTAATAATAATTTCATTGCAATATTTTTCTGCCAATTGTCCCAGCACCGGGCGTTTCCATTTGTCGCGCCCCCCACCGCAACTGCCTAAAACACATATTAAGTTTGTAGTTGGTAGTGAGTAGTTTGTAGTTAGGGTTTTGTAGACACTTTCAAGCTGTTCTGGCGTATGAGCATAATCTACAATTACTTCAAATGGTTTTTTTACCACTACTTCCATTCTACCTTCAATACTATTGGCTTTTTCTAAAGCTTGTCTACAAACATTTAAAGAAACCCCATATGCTTGTGCGACTGTCACAGCACAGATTGCGTTATAAACATTAAATTCACCTAAAAGTTGTAATTTACAGTTTGCTAATTTGGCATTTTTATCTTTTAAACTAAAACCGATTTTTTGTTTGGCTGGTGTCTTTAAAAAATAATCGGCATTTTTATCATCTAAATTTACAATATGAATATTTTTTTGCTCTTTAAATAATTTTAATTTTTCATTTCTATAATTTTCAAAACTGCCATGTGACTCAATATGCTCTCTACTTAAATTAGTAAAAACCACGGTGTGAAAATTTATAAACTTATGTCTAAATTGTTTTATGCCCTCAGAAGAAACTTCTAAAACCGCATATTTACAATTTTCTAAAACTGCTTTTTTCAAAAATTTTTGTATTACAAAGCGCCCAGGCATGGTCATTTTTAAATTATTTTTTTCCTCTTTTCCCCCAATTTTAAATCTAGCTGTAGAAATTGAGGCTGTTTTATTTCCTGCTTCTTCTAAAATTCTGGAAATTAAATCTACAGTAGTAGACTTTCCACTGGTGCCTGTAACTCCAATTATAATTAATTTTTTACTTGGAAAGTCATAAGCTAAAGCTCCTAAAAAAGCCCAGGCATAATAATATGCACTAAGTAAAAACCTTGGTACAATTTTTTTTACTATTATTTTAATATTCATACTATTTAAATTTATCATATTTTTTACAAAATAAAAAGCTGACCCTTAAGCCAGCTAATTTTTTTGCCCACTTTGTGCCCACCTAAGATGGATACCAAATTTTCTTTTTATTAATTGCTTGTTTGTAGCCCTTAACAATGGCATGAAAACTAGCAATAATAATATCTTTAGAGGTTTCTTTTACCATTAAATGGTTTTCCCCATCAGAGAAAATTATGGTAACCTTAACTCTAGCATTACTTCCCTTGTCTTCATTAACAATTTGCACTGAATAATCAATTAAAACAATTTGCTTAAGAAAGGGAAATTTTCTTATTAAAGCTTTGCGTAAAGCCGAGTCTAAAGCAAAAACTTGCCCCTCGTGACTTTCAGCTATTTCGTGTATTTCCTTACCATCAACCAAAAGTTTAACAACGCCTTTTGATAAAGATGTCCACTCTTTTTTGCTTCCATTGCCAACACACGAAATGCTTTTGGTGTCTGCTTTAAATTCTAAAATTTTAAAATAATCATCACAAATTTTTTTAATTTTCAACATTACAGTCACTCTCCAATTGTTAAAGGGCATAACAAAATATATATTATACTAAATATATTTTTTTGTCACGCGTCATTGTAAAACTGTAGCAATTTGCTAAAATTATGTAATGAATAAAGATTTGTCTAGTAAAGGTTTTACTATAATTGAGCTTTTAGTTGTAATTTCTATAATCTCACTTTTAGCGAGCATTGTTTTGGTCAATGTTAATATATATATGGCAAAAGCAAGAGATGCAAGAAAAATGTCAGATGTTCAACAAATAAGCAAAGCTCTTTATATGTTTTATGCTCAAAAAGGATATATGCCAACAAACTATAACCCTTGCTGTGGAGCTTGCACAGGAAGTACAGCCTACAATCAATCTATGCAAGAATTAGTTGATGCTGGATTTCTTCCAAGTATTCCAAATAATGGGTATTGTTATTATAATTATGGATCAGGAAATTCCGTTGGAGCTATTGTTATGACTTATCTGGAAACATTAATGTCTACAAATGGTATTGGCACTTCTTGCAGACCATGGGCACCGGGTCAAAACTGGTGTGACCAAAATAATAATGGTTATTATTGTATGTGTAATATTCATTAAATATTAAAATTAAATAATAAGCGCTTTTAAAAACGCTAAAAAATATGCCTATAGAAAAAAATAATGAAAACAATGTAGATTTAAGTAATATATTTAATGATCCCATAGAAAAAACTAAACAAGAACAAAAAGAAAATAAACAAGTTTTGCCACCACAAACTTCTAAAATGATTAGCTGGCTAATAAAAGATGAAAAATTGGCAAAATATATATTAATAATATTTGCAATTATAGTATTTATTATTTCTTTATAT
>CAIWKF010000083.1 GCA_903913175.1 Candidatus Staskawiczbacteria bacterium | reverse complement strand
GATTGTAAAACAGGGTCAGGTTTTAATTAAATTGCCAAACAAATTTCCAACCCTTCCTCCATTCTACAACAATATTTTCGGTCAGATTTTATATGATGTAACCAATACCCCTATAGTCAGATTTTATATGATTTGATACGATCTTTTGAGAAATGCAATTGATCATGGTATAATTAAAAGTGGAAAAATTAAGATTATAACTAAAAGAGAAAAGGATTATTTCACTGTAGAAGTCGTAGATTCTGGACAGGGAATAAATTGGAAAAAGGTTGTGGCTGTGGCTCAAAAAAAATCAATTATTAATGCAGATACAGCAAGCAGATTAAGTAAGGAATTAGATAGTTTTATAGGAAATAAACCTAATGATGAAATAGTAAATTTAATTTTTCATCCTAATTTAAGCACAGCCGAAAAAGTAACTGAAACATCAGGTAGGGGGATTGGTTTAAGTGTTGTAGATAATTTTATAAGAAGTATTCATGGAAATATGGTTGTTAATTCGCCATTATCAAAAACAGGTGGCACAAAATTTATTTTAGAATTACCGCTAACTCTGGCTATTATAAAATCATTATTGGTAAGAATTAAAGATCAAAGATTTGCTATTCCATTTACAGTAATTGAAAGAGCAGTTTTAGTAGCAAATGAAAATATTAAGAGCTTGGGCGATCAAGATATGGCTGTAATAGAAGAAATTAATATTCCTTTGATAAGAATAGATAGAATGTTTAGTTTCTTATATGGGGTTAATAAAAAAGAAGAAATAAAATTAAATAAAAACTTAACCATAGTATTGGTAAGGCGTGGATCAGAATTGGCTGGACTAGTAGTTGATGAATTAATTAGTCAACAAGAAATTATTGTAAAACCACTACCAGATTATGTTAGAGATAATAAGGGTTTTGCAGGATCAACTATTTTAGGCGATGGGCAAACAATTTTAATTTTGGATGTTTTAAATATCGTTACAGATATAAAGAAATTAATTAGAGTATAAATAATGTGTAAAATATTATTAATAAGAAATAATTTGTGTATTTTTTCTTTAATTTAATAAGAAAAGATGCTCATTTGTTGTTAAGTTATGAAAGAAGAAAAAGAGTTCTATTCAAAAGAGCAGGTAGATGAATTAAAAGAAATTACAAATATTGGAGCTGGAAATGCGGCCACTGCTTTGTCTCATATGCTTGGTAAAAAAGTTCAAATGAGTGTTCCGGAATCTTATGTTGGAGATTTAGCTGAAATACAACATATTTTAGGTGAATCTGAAGAAAAGGTAACGGCAGTATTTTTTAAAATGTATGGAGATGTTGATGGCGCAATGTTAATGATTTTTCCACCAAAAGATGCCTTAAATTTTATTAATGTAATGACCAAAAATAACAGAACTAATCTAAAAGAATTAACTGATAATGATAAATCTTCACTATCTGAATTGGGAAATATTTTGTTAGGTGCTTCTGTTGCTGCTTTAGGAAGGTTTTTAAATTTAAATATTTTACATACAATTCCAGATCAGGCCAATGATATGATAGGTGCAATCATGGATAATGTCTTATCAAATTTAAATCAAACAGAAGAAAAGGTTTTACTATTTAAAATTAATTTAAAATTAATTGATGATAATGGTGTTGGTGGAGATTTATATTACTTATTTGACTCTCAGTCTACGAAAAGGATTTTTTCAGTGCTAAATACCAAAATTAAATAATATGTCAGAAATAATAGAAATAAAAACTGCAGAATTATATGTAGGTCACAATGATCAGGTTATAAAAACTGGGAGCGTGGGTTCTTGTGTTGTGGTTGCTTTGTATGATAAAGAAAAAAAAATTGGTGGATTAGCACATGCAATGCTTCCACATAGAAAAAATAATATTATTGAAAATAAATATTTAGCTCGTTATGTTGATGAAGCAATTATAAATTTATTAGAGGATTTAAAATTAGCTGGGTCAAATAAAAAAAATTTGGTAGCTAAATTGGTTGGAGGAGCTTCTATGTTCAGAAAATTAACAGAAGAAAAAAATTCAATTGGTACGCAAAATATTAAAATAGCAAGATATACATTAGAAAGGCTTAATATTCCAATTGAAGCAGAGGATACTGGTGGATCATCAGGTAAAATGGTAATATTTGACTTAAGAACTGGAATTGTTGATGTAAGCACGGCATTATAAAAATTATTAATAAAATAATATGGAAAAATTTAATAACAAAATTTTAATAATAGAAGATGAGGAGGCGTTATATAGTGTTTTAAGGACAAAATTTATAAGTGAGGGTTATAATGTGTTGATTGCAACAGATGGTCTAGAAGGATTGGCTTTAACAGAAAATGAAAAGCCAGACATTATTTTACTTGATATTGTTATGCCAAAAATGGATGGCATTACAATGTTAAAGGAATTAAGAAAAAATAGTTGGGGTAAAGATATTCCCGTCATTGTATTATCAAATCTTTCTGAGGCTGAAAAAACTCAAGAATTATTATATCAAGGAGTTTCAGAATATTTAATAAAGACTGATTGGAGTTTAGAGGAAGTCGTAAAAAAGGTCAAAGAAGTATTGTAATTACTAACAGGTGAAGTATTATAAATTAAAAATTATGACAAAGAAAATTTTAATTGTTGAGGACGAAGAATCATTATTAAATGTTTTAGTAGATAAATTCACTGCAGAAAAGTTTGTTGTTTTTTCTGCTAAAAACGGTTTTGAGGGTTTAGATATTGCGCTAAAGGAAAAGCCAGACATTATTTTACTTGATATTGTTATGCCAAAAATGGATGGGCTAACAATGCTAAGAGAATTGAGAGAGGACGAGTCTGGTAAAAATATTAAGGTTATTATACTCACTAATTTAAGCGGAGAAGATAGCATGGCAGAAGCTATGGATAACGGATCATTTGGATATTTAATTAAATCTGATTGGAAAATAGAAGATTTAGTTAAAAAAGTGGAAGAAAAATTAAAGTAATTATATGAAAATAATAATAAAAACAAAAAATTTAGAATTAACGCCTGCGTTAGAGACTTATATATATCAAAAAATTGGGGCTTTAGAAAAATTTAGTAAAACTTTTCAAAAACAAGAAAATAGTAAAACTCTAGCAGAAATTTTTGTTGAAATTGAAAAAATAACTAAACATCATAGAAAGGGCGAAATTTTTAAAGCTGAAGCGCAAGTAAGTTTGCCAGGAAAAAGTTTAGTTGCAGAATCAACAGGAGAGGATCTATTAAAAGAAATTATTAAGGTTAAAGAGAAACTAGAGCAAGAAATTAAAAAATATAAAACAAAACATAGTGAATTAAAAATTAGAAAAGCAAGAAAGCAGGAAATAGAAATTTAATATAATTTCAATATTTATAAATTACCAAAAGAAAATGCTACGATTGTAGTTTTTTTCTTGGTAATTTTTGTTTTAAATATTTGTTTATAGTATGTTTTGTGATAGCATTGAATAAACTAAAAAATTAAGTTAAAATTATATAATAGAAAATTATGAGTAT
>CAIWKF010000082.1 GCA_903913175.1 Candidatus Staskawiczbacteria bacterium | reverse complement strand
GTGCGTGTATTGGGTGTGCAAGCTGTAGCGCTGTTTGCCCAAAATATTTTGAAATGGCAGAAGATGGCAAATCTCAAATTATTGGCTCCATTCAGGATGCCAATGGTAATAATGAATTAGAAACAGACAAAATTGAGTGTGCAGAAAATGCTGCTGATAATTGTCCTGTACAGTGTATAAAAGTAATCAAATAAAATAATAATTAAAAATACTAAAATGATTTCATTAAATGCAAAAGTTAGAACATTGCTTGGAAGGTTAACAAACAACTTAAGATCTAAAGATATTGTTCCTGCGGTAGTTTATGGTCCAGAACAAAAAAATGCTTCTATTGAGGTTGCGTCACAAGAATTTTTAAAAGTTTTAAAAGAAGCTGGAGAAAGTTCATTAATTGATTTAATGATTGAAGGAGAAAAAACCAAAAGGCAAGTTTTGGTTCATGAAATTCAAAGAAACCCAGTAACAGACCAAATTATTCATATTGATTTTTTCCAACCATCATTAAAACAAGAAGTTGAAGTTACAGTACCTTTAGTTTTTGAAGGAGTTTCTTTTGCTGTTAAAGATTTGGGCGGAACTTTGGTAAAAAACTTTAACGAAGTAGATGTTAAGGCTTTGCCACAAAACTTACCACATGAAATTAAAGTTAATATTGAATTATTAAAAAACCTTGGAGACCATATTATGGTTAAAGATTTAGTAATTCCTAAGGGCGTAGAAATAATGAAAAAAGCAGAAGAAATAATTGTTTCTGTTGCTGCTCCACAAAAAGTTGAAGAAGATTTAGCAACTACAGTTGAAGAAGATGTTTCTAAAGTTGAAAAAGTTGAAAAAGCAAAGAAAGAAGAAACTATTATTCCAGAAATTAAATAATAATATCATATTTAAAACAATCCTAAATTAGCTCATCTTGAGCCGGTTAAAGGATTGTTTTTTTGTAAAAAATAAGAGATAATGAAAGAGAAATGAATTATCCAATTATTAACTTCTCAAAAAAACTGCTTATTTTAGCTACTATAGCTATGGCTTTTCCAATACAAATTTTAGCGGAAGATTTGGCCACAACTTGTAAAACAATGTCTGAAACACAAAATGGTTGCCAAAATTTAAGTGCTACTGAATGTCGCGCAACTTTAGAAAAATGTGCAGCTTATTATGACGCCGAGAGTAAAAAAATTGCTGAAGATATGACCAAAACTGCTAAAGAAAAAGATACTTTAGCAAAAGCAGTTACCACTTTAAAAAATAAAATTACTGGCCTAGAATTACAAATAAAACAAGGAACCATAATGGTAAAAGGGTTAAATGTCCAAATTACAGAAACTAGTGCTTCAATAAATAAAACTACTTTAAAAATTAAAAACTCAGAAGATCAAATTATTAATATTTTAAAAACAACATATCAAGAAGATCAAAAGTCCCCTATCCAAATTTTATTAGAAGGAAGTTTGTCTGATTTTTTTAGTAACTTAGCATATTTAGAAAATTTAAATTCTAATGTTTCTGATCTTTTAAATAGTACTAAAAATCTAAATGACTATTTAACTGGACAAAAAACAAAAATGGATAGTGAGGTTAATAGTTTACAAAAAATTATTGCTTTACAAAATTTACAAAAACAAGAATCTAACCAAGCAAAAAAAGAACAAGAGCAAACCTTAAAACTAACTGAAGCTCAATATCAAAAACAATTAGCAGATAAACAAGAAGCTGAAAAAAAATCTACAGCAATAAAAGCAAAATTGTTTCAAGTAGCTGGAGTTTCAAAAATCCCAACATTTGGTGAGGCCTTAGAGGTTGCAAAAGTTGTTTCAACTATGGTTTCAATAAGACCAGCACTTTTATTGGCTGTTATAAGTCAAGAATCTGCTATTGGAAAAAATGTTGGTAAATGTTTACTAACAGACTCAAATACAGGTGTAGGAAAAAGAATCTCAACTGGGGCTGTAATTCCAAAGCTTGTTAAGCCAACTCGTGATCTGCAACCATTTTTAAGCATTATGAATTCTTTAGGAAGAGACCCTTATAGTTCAATTATATCTTGCCCCATAACAACTGGATATGATGGTGGATCAATGGGGCCTGCCCAATTTTTGCCATCAACATGGAATATGTTTGCTACAAGACTAAAAGATCTACTTGGCGCTCCAGCAGACCCTTGGGCAATTAAAGATTCATTTACAGCTTCTGCTATGTATTTGTCTGATTTGGGGGCTTCTGCTAAAACAACAGCAAAAGAAAAATATGCAGCTTATAGATATAATGGAACAGGGACAATGGCAACAATTTATTCAAACACAGTTATGACAAGGGCTGCCTGCATACAAGACTTTATTGATAATGGAACAATGACAACAAAATGTCAAAATATGATTTTTTAAAATTTAAAAAACATCATATTATGTAACATAAAAAGCACTTTTTTAAAAGTGCTTTTTATGTGTAAAATTAAATTACAATGTTAATTAACTTATTTGGCACAAAAATTATTTTCTTAATTTCTTTTCCAAGAATTTGAGGTTTTATTTTTTCTAATTCTAAAACTAATTTTTCTACTTCTTTTTGCATAAGCCCATTATTTACAGAAATTTTATCTCTGACTTTTCCATTTATTTGAATAATTAGTAAAACTTTTTCTGAAGTAAATAATTTTTCATTATATTCTGGCCAAGATTGCTTGGCACACATTCCCTTAAATTTCATTTCTGCCCAAAGTTCTTCTGCCAAATGCGGAGCAAATGGTGAAAGAATTAACAAAAGATTTTTTACATTATCTCTTGCCCCACAAAGCCCAGAAGGCGAAGTGGGATCATAAAAACTATTAACTAAAATCATAAGCGCCGAAACTGCAGTATTAAACTTCATTTGCTCAATGTCCTCCCCCACTTTTTTAATAGTTTTATTTATTAAAATTTCAAGCTCGTTATTTTTTTCCGACTTTATAACTTTATAACTTTCAAACTTTATAACTAGGTTATATATTTTTTCTAAAAATCTTCTAGTGCCAATTACTCCTTTTGTATCCCAAGGAATTGATTGATCAAACGGCCCCATAAACATTTCATAAATTCTTAAAGTATCAGCACCAAATTCTTTGACCACTTGGTCGGGGTTAATAACATTACCTTTAGACTTTGACATTTTTATTCCGCCATCACCTAAAACCATTCCATGAGAAGTTCTTTTTATGTATGGTTCGTTTCCAATTTCTTTTGGTACTGCTCCAATGTCATATAAAAATTTAAAAATAAATCTAGAATAAAGCAAATGAAGCGTTGTGTGCTCCATGCCACCGTTGTACCAATCAACCGGCATAAAATAATTTAAGGCTTTTGCGCTAGCTAGTTCTTTATTATTTTTTGAATCAGTATATCGCAAAAAATACCAATTTGAACCTGCCCAATTTGGCATAGTATCGGTTTCTCTTTTTGCAGGGCTATTGCACTTTGGACATTTTGTATTTACCCATTTTTCAATTCCAGCCAAAGGCGACTCACCGTTATCTGTAGGTTCATATTTTTTAACTTTTGGAAGCTCTACAGGTAAATCTTTTTCTGCCACAGCCTGCCAGTTACATTTTTCACAATATATCAATGGAATTGGCTCACCCCAATAATGTTGCCTTGAAAACACCCAATCTCTCAATTTATAATTTATTGACTTTTTTCCACCTACAAATTCTACAATTTTATTTTTAGCATCTATTAAATTCATTCCATTGAATTGCTCAGAATTTACCAAAACGCCATTGTCCAAAATAACTGATTTAATATCAAGATTATATTTTTTAGCAAATTCAAAATCACGATCATCGTGTGCAGGAACTGCCATTATTGCACCTGTTCCATAATTAATTACCACATAGTCTGCTACAAAAATTGGAATTTCCTTTTTGTTGGCTGGATTTATGGCTTTTATTCCTAAAATTTCAATACCTGTCTTTTCTTTTAAATCTTGTCTCTCTAAATCTGATTTGTTTTTTGCTTTACTTATATATTTTTCAACTGCCTGCCAATTTTCAATTTTATCTTTTATTTTTTCAAGCAAAGCATGCTCTGGCGCTACTACCAAAAAACTACATCCAAATAAAGTATCTGGCCTTGTAGTAAAAACTTTTATTTTTTCTTCGTAATTATTTAAAGAAAAATCAATTTCAGCTCCTTCAGACCTTCCAATCCATTCTTTTTGCTGAATTTTTATTTTTTCCAAATAATTTACATTGTCTATATCTTTAATTAGTCTATCTGCATATTTGGTAATCTTTATCATCCACTGTTCTTTTTCTTTTTTTTCTACAACAGTGCCACATCTTTCGCATTTACCAGCAACTACTTCTTCATTGTCCAAACCAATTTTATCTTTAGGGCACCAATTAATAGCAATTTTATCTTTATAAGCTAAACCACTTTTAAACAATTGTAAAAAAATCCACTGAGTCCATTTATAATAAGCTGGATCTGTGGTATTTACTTGGCGACTCCAATCAAAAGAAAAGCCCAAACTTTTTAGTTGTTTGCGAAAAGTGTCAGTATTTTTTTTAGTAACTACCGCAGGCTGAAGTCCCATTTTAATAGCATAGTTTTCTGTTGGCAAACCAAAAGCATCCCAACCCATTGGAAACAAAACATTAAAACCCTGCATTCTTCTTTTTCTAGCCACAATATCTAAGGCAGTATAACTGCGACAATGACCTACATGTAAGCCATCACCACTTGGATATGGAAATTCTACTAAAATGTAAAACTTTTTTTTACCCGCCGTATCTTTGGCTAAGCCTGGGCTTTTTGTTTCAAAAACTTTTTTATCTGACCAAACTTTTTGCCATTTTTTTTCAATTTTTTGTGGATTATATTTTTTCATAATTCTTTATTTTAAAAAGCTTTTTAGCATTTTGAGTGGTGCTTATTGCAACTTGATCAAAACTTAAGCCTTGCAAATCTGCAATTTTTTTAATTATATGTTTTACAAAAATTGGTTCATTTCGAGTGTCTTTTCCTTCTGGCACAGGGGTTAAATATGGACAATCAGTTTCAACTAATATTTTATCAAGTGGGCAATTTTTTATAACTTCATCTAAATTTAATTTAAATATTATTCCATTAATTCCTAAATAAAAACCAAGTTCTAAATATTTTTGTGCTTCCTGCCATGTGCCCACAAAACAATGAATCACGCCAGTTAGTTTGTAGTTGATATTTTGTAGTGAGTAATTCTTTAAAATCTCAACAGTATCATTAAAAGCCATACGAGTATGCACAATAACGGGCAAGTTTAATTCTTGTGCTGTTTTTAGTTGCGCAATAAAAATTTGTTTTTGCTTTTCTTTAAATAATTCTTTTTTAGCAGTTCCTTTTGGTTTATAATAATAGTCCAAACCAACTTCGCCAATTGCAATTATTTTATTAGATGATTTTGCCAACTGCTTATATTTTTCTGCATCAAACCCTTCTTTTGTTTCTGTAGGATGTAAGCCCATAGAAGCATATATATTTTCATTATCTTTTGCCAACTTAGTTGCATTTTTACTAGTTTCAAAATTTACACCCACATCAATGCAAATCACTCCAGCCTCTCTGGTTTTTTTTAAAACTTCATTTCTATCATTATCATAAGCCTTAAAATTTAAGTGACTATGTGTATCTATAACCATAATCTTATATTAACAAATTAACCATAAATTTCAAATTTTTTACCAAATAAAATGCGCGAGTCGTCCAGAATGAACGCTCGCGCTTTTCCCTCAAATAATTTTCACCCCTTCTAGTCTGATGGCGGTAGTGGAGGTAGTTGCCGTTTGATGGCTTCGTACACTTCGTTCCGGTGTACAGGCACCTCCTTAGGCGCTTCTATGCCCAGACGAACTTTGTCACCACGGATTTCCACCACCACAATGGTGATGTCGTTGTTGATGACAATGGACTCGTTCCTCTTTCGAGACAGAACTAACATAGCGGTCTCTCCTTCATAATACTGCCGGGCAATCCTGCCCAGCAAAGAAAAAAAACGAAACACAGGGGGAGCTATTTATTATTATACACAAAACACAAAAAAAGTCAAGCATTTTAGAGCTTAACTTCTTTTTTCAGTTTTATAATAATTACTTTAAATATTTTCCAGTGTAGCTATTTTTTATTTTAGCAATTTGCTGGGCTGTGCCTTGAGCAATAATTTGCCCTCCCTTTTCTCCTCCTTCTGGGCCTAGGTCAATTATATGCTCTGCACAAGCAATAAATTCTGTGTTATGTTCAATGGTTAAAACTGTATTGTTTTTTGAAACTAAATTTTTTAAAACTAAAATCAATTTTTTAATATCTTCAAAATGAAGCCCAGTAGTAGGTTCATCTAAAATATATAAAGTTTTTCCTGTGTCACGGCGTGAAAGTTCTGTAGAAAGTTTTATGCGCTGAGCTTCACCTCCAGAAAGAGAAATAGCTGACTGCCCCAATTCAACATATGAAAGCCCAACTTCTTTTAAAGTTTTTAATTTTTCAAAAAGACCAGGAATATTTTTAAAAAACTCCATAGCTTCTTCAATTGTCATTTTTAAAATATCGGCAATGTTTTTTCCTTTATACTCAATTTCTAAAACTTCTTTATTATACCTTTTTCCTCTGCATTCTTCGCATTCCACATAAATATCTGGTAAAAAATACATTTCTACTTTTTTCTGACCTTGGCCTTCACAAGCTTCGCATCTACCACCCTTTACATTAAAACTAAATCTGCCTGGACCATAGCCGCGAACTCTAGCTTCTTTGGTTTTAGTAAAAATGTCTCGTATTAAAGAAAACGCTCCAGTATAAGTGGCAGGATTTGACCTTGGAGTTCTACCAATGGGCGATTGATCTACTAAAACAACTTTATTTATATTTTCAATTCCTAAAATTTCTTTGTGTTTACCTGGCTCGTCTTTAGCTCTATAAAACTTTTTAAGCAAAGCTTTCGCTAAAATATCATTTACCAAAGAACTTTTTCCAGAACCAGAAACACCAGAAACACAAACAAATTTTCCTAAAGGAATTTTGACATCAATATTTTTTAAATTATTTTCCTCTGCTCCAATAATTTCTAAAAACTTTTGCTTGTCATTTTTGTGCTCTTTTTTGTCATTCCCAGATAAAACAGAATCACTAATTTTTAATCTTTTAGACAAATATTTTCCTGTAAGCGTATCTGCTTTTAATAATTTTTTTGGCGTTCCAGTAAAAACAACCCTGCCGCCATGTTTTCCTGCCCCAGGACCTATTTCTACAATATAATCTGCAGCAAGCATTGTTTGCGGATCGTGTTCTACAACTACCACAGTATTGCCCAGTGCTTTTAATTTTTGCAAAGTATCAATTAGCCTGTGTTGGTCGCGTGCATGAAGCCCAATTGAAGGCTCGTCTAAAATATATAAAACACCAGATAATTTTGAACCAATCTGTGTAGCTAATCTAATTCTTTGCTCTTCTCCGCCAGATAATGTTCCTGATTTTCTAGCCAAAGTTAAATAATTTAAACCAACATCAATTAAAAATTGTGTTCTATCTAAAATTTCCTTAACAATTGGTTGTGCAATTTTTAGTTCAGCTGTGCTTAATTTTTCCCTGCCCAAGGCAGAAAAAAAATCTCTAACTTTTTCAATTGAAGTTTCCGATATTTTATCTATAGGCATTTCCCCCACTGTTACACCTAAGACTTCGGCTTTTAGTCTTTTGCCGTTACATTTTGGACACTTTTTTATAATCATATATTGCTCAATTTCTTGCCTAGTCCAATCAGAATCTGTTTCATGATATCTTCTTTCTAAATTCTGCACCACTCCCTCAAAATTACTAATTTTATCTCCATATAAAATTAAATTTAAAACTTTATCTGGCAAATTTTTTACTGGTTCATCTAGTGAAAAATTATGTTTATCAGCTAATTCCGAAAGCTTCCAGTGGTAGTACCCCTGCCTGCCAACTTTATGACTAGCATTAGCCCAAGCAAAAATTGCACCCTCTGCTAAAGTTAAATTTTTATTTGGCATAACTAACTCTGTATCTACTTCTAGTTTTTCTCCAAGACCAGTACATTCAGGACAAGCCCCATAAGGATTATTAAAAGAAAATAGCCTGGGTTCAAGTTCTGGCAAAGAAATTTCACATTCCGCGCAAGCAAAATGCTCACTAAAAACTAGGTCATTTTTTTTAGTGTTTACAATAGCTATTCCCTTACCAAGCCTAAGCGCGGTTTCTAAAGAATCAACTAATCTAGATCTTTCCACCTCTTCATCAAGCACTATTCTGTCTACTACTGCATCAATGTTGTGTTTTTTATTTTTATCTAAATCTTTAGTTAAAGCCTCTTCAATTGGGTAAATGTTGCCATTAATCCTGACTCTAATAAATCCTGCTCGCTGGATTTCTTCAATTATTGCTTTATGCTCACCTTTTTTCCCGCGAATTACAGGACCCAAAATTGTTAATTCCTTTGATTCACCAGATCCTTGACGAGAGCGAATACCCCCTAATTTTAAAACCTGCTCTGTAATTTGATCAATAGTTTGTCTAGAAATTAACTTTCCACAATTTGGACAATGAGGCTTTCCAACTCTGGCATAAAGCAAACGCAAATAATCATAAATTTCTGTAATAGTTCCTACAGTTGATCGTGGGTTGTGTGTGGATTTTCTTTGATCAATAGAAATTGCTGGGCTAATACCTTCAATTTTATCCACATCTGGTTTGTCCATTACACCTAAAAACTGCCTAGCATAAGCTGATAAGCTTTCCACATACCGCCTTTGACCTTCGGCATATAAAGTATCAAAAGCCAAAGAACTTTTTCCAGAGCCAGATAAACCAGTAATCACAATTAATTTATTTTTTGGCAAATCCAAATCAATATTTTTTAAATTGTGAACTCTGGCTCCCCTAATTTTTATAAAATTATCTGCCATAAATAACTTATTTTTAATCTTCTTAAATTTATAAGTTATTCATTATACTAAAAATCCTACACAACATCAATAGTGAGTACAGAACAAAGTACTAATTCCAAATTTTAAATTTTTACAGTTGGTCGGGGTCCGACCCCGACTATTATTCTAATACCGTATAAAAGTCGTTTCTCATTTTATAATTTATCCAATTAGAAACTTCCTGTTTGCATATATTTTCATCACCGATTATTTCTGTAATACAATTTTTACTAATAATTGACGGAAAATTATTTTTACCAATACAATCAAAAAAACTTGACCACCTATACTCCTCTATTAAAAATTTTAAAACTTTTTCTTTGCTCTTAATTCCGTTTTCTTTAAAACCCGGCTCAATTAACGAAATCGGATTACACCAAACATAAGATAAAACATTTTTAAACTGATTATCTCCATCAATATAAATTGCCTTAAACTTATTAAAAAGATGTCCTTTTCTTTTATATTTTATATTTAAATAGCCAGCGTATCCACCACCAACTTTTTTTATAAAATTACTTATGCCGCTTTCCTGCAATTGCTTAACAATCAAATGAATATGGTTTGGCATAAAACAAAAAGCTAAAAGCTCAACAAGTTTATCTCTTTTATCTATAGATTGATCGGGGTCGGACCCCGACAGAACTTTTGTTAGTGCTTTTTCTTTTTTACGTTGTTGACGTCTTTTTTGGATGCTTACAGAAATAGAATTATTAAATTCGTAAAGAGAAAAAATCCCACGATAATAATCGTTTTCATCCTTAAAAATAATATCGTTACCTACTGCTCGTAGAATAACATGATAAATTTCATCGTTAATTAATTGCGTTCTTTTTGTTGGCATAATTGGTCGGGGTCCGACCCCGACTAGCTTCTTATTGTATAGAAGGATCTTCCAGAATTACTGGAGCCTCAACAGGTGGTGGCTCCTCTACAGGTGGTACTTCTACAACAGGTTCCTCAACTATAGGTGCTGGGTCTTCTACCGGAGTTGGTGCAACCTCGCTATTGGCGGGTACTGGTTCTTCTACTGGAGCGGGTGAAACCTCGCCGGAGTCAGGGACGGAGGCGGGCGTAGCCTCGCCAGAGGCGGGTGCAACCTCGGACATTACACAACTTCCGTCATCTTTGTTTGCACTGGCATTGTAGTTTGTGGCTTGTGAATTGATGCAACCTAAAACCTCAGCTGGAGTTTCAGTCGCTGTCGGGGTCGGACCCCCACCAGTGTCTGCGGGAATGATAGGTGCATCACACGCTCCTTTTTGTTTTTTCCATTCGCCATTTTCAATCCAAGTGCAGTATTTTTCACCTGTAATTTGATCTATCATTTCTAATTTTCCAATTGTAGCAGTTTTAGCTGTAAACTTTTCTACAACCAATTCTTTAATCTTTACAAGGGCACTTTCAAGTGAAGCAATTAAGCCAGTGCTATCAACTCCTGCCACAGAACCATCACCCACTGTGCCGTTTTGTTCTAAAGCTTCTATTCTAGTGGTTAAAGCTTTGATTTGATCTTGTTGTTCTTGAAGACCCTTTATGGCAAACAAACCCATCTTTTCATACTTTAGACCATGAGGAGTTGTGCCGTCG
>CAIWKF010000081.1 GCA_903913175.1 Candidatus Staskawiczbacteria bacterium | reverse complement strand
TAACAAAACATGTTTACTTTTTTAGTTAATATTTATAATTTTCTTCTTTATAAACCACTATTTAACGCACTGGTTATAATTTACAACTATTTACCAGGGCACGACTTTGGTTTGGTTATTATTATTTTAACAGTAGTAATTAGATTTATTCTTTATCCTGTTGCTGTAAAAGCTTTAAATTCTCAAAAAGCCCTTCAAACACTTCAACCAAAAATTGTAGAAATACAAAAAAAATATAAAGACGACAAAGAAAAACTAGCTAAAGAAACACTACAGCTCTATAAAACAGAAAAAATTAACCCCTTTTCAGGATTATTTTTAGCTTTAATTCAATTGCCAATATTAATAGCCCTTTATAGTGTTTTTTGGCAAGGTTTAAAGCCAGAAAAACTTAGTAATTTATATAGTTTTGTTTCAAACCCAATTCAAATAAACGCAGTATCTTTTGGTTTAATTGATTTATCAAAACCCAATTTATTTTTTGCTATACTAGCAGGAATTTTACAGTTTTTCCAATCAAAAATGATGTTTCCAAAAACAATTGTAGATACAAAAAAAGAAGCAGACATGGCAAGTATAATGCAAAAGCAAATGCTTTATTTCTTTCCATTTTTAACAGTTATAATTTTATTAAGCCTACCATCTGCCATTGGTCTTTATTGGATTGTTAGCGGAATATTTTCAATAATTCAACAGTATTATATATTAAAGAAACAAAAGCAAATAATATGATAGAAGAAAAAGATGTTGAAAAAATAAAAGAAATTATAGCAGAGTTTTTTTTAAAAACAGATACAGATATTTTAGGGGTTGATATTGTTTTATCAAGCATAGAAAAAGAAACAGAAGATATTTTTAGTAATGATAAAAAATTAATTGATTTTGTAGAAGCAAATATTAGAATAAAAGACCCACAAATATTTATAGGCGAAAGGGGGCAAACATTGCTTGAAATGCAAAAACTTCTAAGAGTAATTTTAAATAAAAAATTTGAAAATAGATTTTGTTTAAATTTAGATATAAATGATTATAAAAAGAAAAAAGTTGAATATTTAAAAAATATGGCGCGCGAAATAGCAGATGAGGTTTCTTCATTAAAAAGAGAAAAAAGAACTTTTCCATTATCCTCATATGAAAGAATGGTTTTTCATTCTGAATTAGCCAATAGAAAAGACGTTAAAACTGAAAGTCGTGGTGAAGATCCAGATAGGTGTGTGGTTGTCTTTCCCAGGTAAAAAATAAACCATAAACTAAAAAACCACTTTTAAATAAAAAGTGGTTTTTAAATTAAGGTTTAATTGGGTAAATTAAAATGTAATTTGGAAGCTTTCCATTATTTAAAATGTTTTCCCATTTAATTTGTGTTGGCCCAGTTTTATTTACATCACTTGGTGCTGGAAATTCTTGGCAAAAAGTCCAAGGGCCAAAGGTTTCATCTCCTGGGCCAAAGTAAACCAATAAAACAATATAATTTCCCTTTATTTCTATAGAAGAAATATTTTTTTCAGCCAAATTGGGGCACTCTCTTTGGGTGCAATTATTTTTATCGTCCCACGCAATACATTTTTGTTTATCTTTAGGAACTGTACAATCTGTATTTGAGGTGCCAGTAAATCTTAAGTCTTCTAATCTTTCAGAATATATGTTATATGGGTCAATATCAGAATTAAAAATTTTATAATAACCACCTTCTTTATTAAAAAAAGAATTATAATATATATATACGCCATCTCCTTCTGG
>CAIWKF010000080.1 GCA_903913175.1 Candidatus Staskawiczbacteria bacterium | reverse complement strand
GGATTACCTGCCAAAGGTGCAATCTTAATTAATATTACAAAAGTAATTCCATCAAAATAAAAAAAATAAAAGATTGAACTCCTAAAATCTTTTATAAGTTAAAAAATAATTAAAATTAAACAAAAAAAATATAAAAAATTATGATAGAACAAAAATTTAATCAACAATTGCCAAATACAGGACATAATCAACCGCGCATAAAACAACAGTATCGCCCAAAAAACAACAACCAACAAACACAAGTAAAATGGCAAAGTAAGCAAAGTGAAACTCAAACACAAGTAAGCAATGCTACTTGGCAAATTAGAACTGAAAACAATTTAAAAATTATTCCGCTTGGCGGATGTGAAGAAGTTGGCCGAAACATGACAGTTTTTGAATATGGTAGCGACATTGTTATTTTAGACATGGGTTTACAATTTCCAGAAGAAGACATGCCTGGAATTGACTTTGTTATTCCAAACACAGAATATTTAAAAGGCAAAGAGAAAAATATTAAAGCTGTGGTGTTTTCTCATGGCCATTTAGACCACATTGGAGCTGCACCAATTCTGCTTAAAAAATTAGGCAACCCACAAATTATTGGAAGACCACTTACTTTGGAAATGGTAAAACACCGCGTGGAAGACTTTGATAAAAATTCCTCTAAAAAATTAAAAACCAATTATATAAAAGATATTACCCAAAAAATAAGTTTGGGAGCTTTTACTTTATCATTTTTCCAAATTGACCACTCAGTTATGGACGCAGTAGGAGTAATTTTAGAAACTCCAGTAGCTACAATTATTCACCCTGGGGACTGGACTATTGAAAAAAACCCAATTGGCAAACCAGCTTTAGATTATTCTCATTTAGCAAAATTGAAAAGACCAACTATTTTAATGCTTGAATCTTTAGGGTCTTTAACTAGCAAAAAACCAGTAACAGAAGAAGAAATGTTGGCCAATCTTTATATGCTTATGGAAAAAGCTCCAGGCAGAACTATTGTTGCCACCTTCTCTTCACAAATTGAAAGAATTAAACAAATTTTAGAATATGCCAACCGCACTAACAGAAAAGTAGCTTTAGACGGTTTTTCAATGAAATTGAACATGGAACTGGCTCAAAGATTAGGATATGTTAAAATTCCAAAAGGCGTAATTATTCCAATAGATAAAGCTCACACATTTGCAGATAACAAAGTTATTATTGTTTGTACAGGAGCTCAAGGTGAAGAAAAAGCTGCTTTGTCCCGCATTGTAGCAGGAAATCATAGATTTGTTAAAATAAAAAAAGAAGATACTATTATTTTTTCTTCTTCAGTCATTCCTGGCAATGAAAGAACCATTCAAAGAGTCAAAGATAATTTGTACAGACTTTCTGATAATGTTTATCACTCAGACATTATTGATGTTCACATTTCAGGGCACAGCAACATTGAGGGCATTAAACATATGTTAAAAGAAATTAAACCAGATTATTTTATTCCAGTTTATGGAAATCATTTTTTCTTAAAGGAGGCCTCCAAAATTGCGTATGGTTTGGGCTGGCATAAAGACAAAGTTTTTGTTCCAGACAATGGCTCGGTTATGAAATTTTCCCCTTTACCAGGCTCGGGGCAAGCAAGGGCAGAAATACTTAAAGAAAAAGTTCCTTCAAATTATATTTTTGTTGATGGACTTGGGGTTGGTGATGTTGGCGAAGTAGTCCTGCGTGACAGACAAATGCTAGCTGAAGATGGCATGTTTGTTGTAGTGGCAGTAATAGATAAACAAACTGGCAAGGTAAAAGGCTCACCAGACATAATTTCTCGTGGCTTTGTTTATTTAAGAGAATCAAAAGAACTTTTAAATTTAACTCGTAAGAAAGTAATAGAAATTGTTGAAAAATCTACTGGCTCTACCACCCCACAAAAAACAGACGGCATTCTAACAATTATAGGAAGTAATAATTTATCTTACATTAAAGATGAAATCCGAAACAAAATTGGTGATTTTCTTTTTGCCAAAACCGAACGCCGCCCAATGATTCTTCCAGTAGTCATAGAGGTTTAAGTAAATTTAAATTTTTATTAAAATTAACTTTTAAAATTATGAGAATAGTAAGTGGCATACAGCCAACTGGACCAATTCATGTTGGCAATTATTTAGGAGCAATTAAGCAATGGATAAGTTTGCAAGATAAAAATGAATGTGTATTTTTTGTGGCTGACCTACACGCCTTGACCACCCCATATGAAGCAAAAGACTTGCAAAAATCTGTTACTGAAAAAGTCATTGCGTATTTAGCTGCGGGACTGGACCCAGACAAAGTAATTATTTTTACGCAAAGCAAAGTTAAGGAACATACAGAGCTTGCATGGCTTTTAAGCACCATTTGCCCTATTGGCGAGCTTGAAAGAATGACCCAATACAAAGACAAGTCTAAAAAATATAAAGAAAATATTAATGCAGGTCTTTTAACTTATCCTGTACTTATGGCTGCAGACATTTTGCTTTATAAGGCGCAAGCAGTTCCAACTGGCAAAGATCAAGAGCAACATGTAGAGTTAACCCGCACTTTAGCTCGCAAATTTAACCAAAAGTTTGGCCAAATATTTCCAGAGCCAAAGAGTATGATGCCAGAATATGGAGCAAAAATAATGAGTTTAAGTGACCCTAAAAAGAAAATGTCTAAATCTGATGAATCAAAAAGTTATATTTCACTTTTTGATGAACCAGAAGTAATAACTAAAAAAATAATGTCTGCAGAAACTGATTCTGGCAAAGAAGTAGTTTATAATGTTACTAAAAAACCTGGTATTTCTAATTTGCTAACAATTTATAGTTTACTTACCGACAAACCAATCCCAGAAATTCAAAAAGACTTTACGGGCAAAGGTTATGGTGATTTTAAAAAAGCTTTAACCAAAGTAATAATTGACTATTTAGAACCATTTCGCAGAAAACAAAAAGAGCTTCAATCAAGAGAAGTTTATATTAAAGAAATTTTAGAAAAAGGCCAAGAGCGCGCCCGCATTATTGCAGAAACCACTATGCTTGAAGTCCGCTCCAAAATGGGCCTGACTTAGTTGATAGCTAGTAGTGAGTAGTTTGTAGAAATAAAAAAATAGCCAAATGGCTATTTTTTTGTGAAAATTTATTTTAAAAATAAATTATTCAGTAATTAATTTTGAGAGTTCAAGCTTCTTTGCTTCTAAAATTTCTGGGGTGTTAGCTTCAATAGTTAAACGAAGCAAGGGCTCGGTATTTGAAGCTCGAGCATTAAACCACCAATCAGCATATTCTACTGTAATACCATCTAAAAAATCTTGCTTTCCATCAGAATATTTTTCTTTTATTTTATTTAAAATTTCTTCTTTATTTTCTATTTTAAAATTTATTTCACCACCATTAGCATAAATGCTTAATTCTTTTATTAATTCTGAAACTAATTTATTTTCAGCTGAAATGACTTCAAGCAAACTTAAAAATGCCATTAAACCAGAATCTAAATAAAAATAATCACGAAAACAATAATGTCCAGATAGTTCCCCACCCATTACCCCATTATTCTTTAATAATCCATCTCTAACATTTACAAAACCAACCTGCGTTCTTATTGCCTGCCCACCCCACTGCTTTATAAATTCTGGCACAGCTTTTGAACAAATTGCATTATAAGCAATATTTGAAGCTGGATATTTATTTAAAAAATGTTTTGCTAAAAGTAAAAGAGTCAAATCTGCTCTAATCATTTTTCCATTCTCATCTAACATAAAAATTCTATCTGCATCACCATCAAAAATAAAAGCTAAATCTGCTTTTTCCTTTTTAATTTCGTCTCTGGCATTATTTATAGAACCCTCCATTAAGGGATTTGGACTATGATTTGGAAAATTTCCATCTGGCTCATAATTTAACAAAAAAATTTCATTTTTAAGCCGGTCACCCATTTCTTTAAAAATATTTCCCGCTACTCCATTTGAACAATCAACCACAATTTTTAAGGGTTTTATTTTATTGAAATTTACAAATTTAAAAACATAATCCAAATAATCTTTTACAATATTTTTCTGTAGAATTTTTCCTTTAATTTCAGCCTCTTTAAAATTTCCCGCCAAAGCAACAGTTAATAATTCTTTTCCACGAATTATATTTATTTCTGTGCCATTTTTTACCAACATTTTAAAGCCATTATACTCTTTGGGGTTATGGCTTGCAGTTATCATAATTCCTGCATCAAAGTCATAATTTGCTACGGCAAAATAAAGACATTCTGTAGGCATTTGACCAATATCAAAAACATCAGCCCCTTGGCTCGTTATACCGCTTACTAGGTGCTTAAAAAGATCATTGCCAGATAATCTGGCATCAAAAGCTATGGCCACCTTCTTGGCCTTTGTAAGGTCAATAAAAGCTTGCCCAATTTTAAGAGCTGTATCATTGTTTAACTGCTCGGGGAAAATTCCCCTAATGTCATATGATTTAAAAATTTCTTTATTCATGTTTATATTATAGCAAAACCTTGATTTTTCAACAAGTATTTGTTATAGTAAAAACAATAATTAACATGGTTTAATCTATGTGGTTTGCCACATATCCAGTGCTTTTAAAGCCAGATTAAGCTAAAAAAATAAAAATGAAAACATACGAATTAACATATATTCTTTCTCCAGACTTCACAATTGAAGAAGCTGAAGCAAAAGCTAAAGAATATGAATTTTTTATTCAAGAAAAAGATGGTGTCATCTTAAGAGCAGAGAAAGTAACTCCAAAAACTTTATCCTTTGCTATTAAAAAACAAGGCACTGGTTTTTATACTGTTTTAGAATTTCAATTATTGCCAGAAAAACTTATTGAATTAAAAAACAAAATACAAATTGATAAAAAAGTTTTAAGACATATTATTTTGTCTTATAATCCAAATAAAAAGTTTATGAAAGAAAGAAGAGAAAGAAAAAAACCAGCAACCATTGAAGAATTTATTGCAACAAAAGAAGTTATTGTTGAAAAGCCTGAGGCAAAAGAGATAAAAGAAGAAAAAGCCATTAAAGAACCAAAAAAAATCAAAAAAGAAAAACAAAAAGTTGAGTTAAATGATATCGAAAAGCAGTTAGATGAAATATTAAGTGAATAAAATTAATAACTTTCAAAAATATGAATCTAAATAAAGCCTTTGTTTTGGGAAATTTAACTCGTGACCCTGAAGTAAAGTCATTGCCATCTGGACAATCAGTTACCTCATTTTCAATTGCCACTAACAGATTTTATACTGATGCTCAAGGTCAAAAAAAATCTGAGGCAGAATTTCATAATATTGTTTGTTTTGGTAAATTGTCTGATATTAGTTCAAGATACTTGACTAAAGGTTCCATGGTTTTAATTGAAGGAAGAATTAAAACTAGAACTTGGCAAGATACTGCTGGTCAAAAACATTATAAAACAGAAATTATTGCCGAGGCCTTACAAATGGGTCCAAGAGGAAGCGAAACTCAAGGGCAAGGAGCTTCTACTAATAATTATTCAAAACCAAAATCATTTCAAAGACAAGAACCAGAGCCAGAGCAACAAGTAAGGCAAGATGATATTCCAGTTATTGAAGAAAATTATACTCCCCCAGCAGATGATTCTGCAAATATGGAAACAGATGCCGGAGCCAATATGGCTTCCGATGAAATAGATGTAAAAGATATTCCCTTCTAAATAATTTAAAATTCTAAATTCTAAATTCTAAAACAATTCTAAATTTAAAAATTTAAAATTCAATTAAAATTTAAAATTTGATATTTAAAATTTCGTACAATGTGTTACTTTTGTCAAAAAAATATAAATAATGTAGATTTTAAAGATGTAGAACTACTGCACCGTTTTGTTTCTGGATTCTTCAAAATCAAAGCTAGAAAAAAAACTTTGCTTTGCAGTCATCACCAGAAAAAAGTTGCCATTGCCATCAAGCGCGCCCGCCAAATGGGACTTATGCCATATACTCCTAAATAGTTTGTAGATAAAAAAAATAGACATCAAAATGTCTATTTTTTTATTGCTACTTTTTTATTCTTTTTCGTCGGCGTCGCCTGCTTCAGCTGGGGCTTTGACCCCGCCTTCAAGAGCTATTTTTTTAATTTTTTCCACTGCTTCTTTGTGTTCTTTTAAGTAAGTTTTAGCTGCTTCTGTGCCTTGGCCAATTTTTTCCCCTTCAAAAGTAAAATAACTTCCGGATTGTTTAATTAATCCAGACAAAAGTCCTGCACGCAAAGCATCACCAGATTTAGAAATACCCTCGTTATAATAAATATCAAACTCTGCAGTACGAAATGGAGGCGCCACTTTATTTTTAACAATTTTAGCTTTAACTCGGTTTCCAATAATTTCATCTCCGCTTTTTATTTGCGCGGTTCTGGCCAAATTAATTCTTACTGAAGCATAAAATTTTAAAGCTAAACCTCCGGGAGTTGTTTCTGGATTTCCAAAAACCATACCAATTTTCATTCTAGTTTGATTTAAAAAGATAACCATAGTATTGGTTTTAGCCATAATACCAGAAAGCTTTCTGCATGCTTGAGACATCATGCGGGCTTGAAGACCCATGTGCTGGTCACCTATTTCTCCTTCAATTTCGCGCTGAGGAGTTAAAGCTGCTACCGAGTCAACCACAATTACATCAATGTTTTCACTTTTAACTAGGGTTTCAACAATTTGTAAAGCCTGTTCGCCAGAATTTGGTTGAGAAATTAAAAGGTCATTTATATTTACCCCAAGGCGTTTGGCATATTCTGGATCCATGGCGTGTTCTGCATCAATATAAGCACAAACTCCACCCTTTTTTTGAGCCTCTGAAACAACATGCAAAGACAAGGTGGTTTTTCCAGAAGATTCTGCCCCATAAATTTCTATAATCCTACCGCGTGGCATGCCTCCAACACCCAAAGCCAAGTCCATGGCAATAGACCCAGTTGGAATAGTATCTACATCCACTTTATTGGTTTCTGAAAGTTTCATTATAGAGCCTTCACCAAACCTTTCCTTAATTTCATTAATTGCACTATTTAATGCTTTGCTTTGTTTTGTTTCCACCTCCTTTTTTTCTTGTTTTTCCTTTTTATCTTTCACCATATTTATATTTTTTAATAATAATTTTATTTTTAGACTTTTTGCCAATCATTGTCGCCTTCAGATTCATCAAGACCGCTTTTATCAGAATCATTTGAAGAAACTTTTAAGCTGGCGTTTTGTTCATAAACTTCTCTTGGTTTTGCGCCATCTGCAGGCCCCACCATGCCCTGCTCTTCAAGCATGTCAATTAAACGCGCAGCACGCGAATAACCTATTCTTAGACGCCTTTGCAAAAATGACGCTGAAGCTTTTTTGGTTTCTAAAACTATTTTTTTAACATCATCAAATAATGGGTCATTATCTCCCAAAAATGATTCTCCTCCTCCACCAATATTTTTATCTTCAGCAGTATGTTCTAAGGTTTCTTTTAAACTATCAATTAAGCTGGTCTGCATTTCTTGTACAGCTTTTGACTGCTCTCCTTCAAAATCTGTAACTTTTTTAACTTCTTTTTCCGAAATATATGACCCTTGTATTCTGGTTAATTTAGAAGATTTTGATGATAAAAATAACATGTCGCCCGCACCCAACAGCTTTTCAGCTCCAGAAGTATCTAAAACCGTTCTAGAATCAACCTGTGAAGCCACCTGAAAGGTTATTCTAGAAGTAATATTGGCCTTAATAACTCCAGTAATAACTTCCACTGATGGCCTTTGTGTTGCCAAAACCAAATGAATACCTGTAGCCCTAGCCATTTGAGCCAATCTTACAATTCCAGCCTCAAGCTCTTTACCTTTTACAGCCATCAAATCTGCCAATTCATCTACAATTAAAACAATATATGGAAGGCAAGAGCCAGAAGCAATAACTGATTTATTAGAATTATATGTTTTCAAATTTCTTGTTGGTATTTCCGAAAAAACTTGAAATCTTCTTTCCATTTCCTTAATTAGCCATTGAAGTGCATTCATAGTTTTTTGCGCATCATAAATAACTGGACAAAGTAAATGCGGAATTTCATTATAGTTTTGAAACTCCACTCTTTTTGGATCTACCATAATCATTCTTAAAGTTTCTGGAGTTGATTTATAAAGTAAACTTAAAATTAAAGAGTTTAAAAAAATTGTTTTTCCAGTTCCAGTTGCTCCTGCTACCAACAAATGAGGCATTTCAGTTAAATCAGTGTAAACCGGTGCTCCAGAAACATCTCTGCCCAGCGCAATTAAAAGTGGTGATGGGGCTGATTGAAAACTGTTTTGTGAAATTAAATTTCTTAATGAAACAATTGACCTTACTTTATTTGGTACTTCAATTCCCACAAGTGATTTTCCTGGAATTGGAGCTTCAATCCTAATTGGGTGAGCTGCCAAGGCCAAGGCCAAATTACTTGATAAGGTCGTAATTTTAGAAAGCTTTACTCCTTCCGATGGCTTAAAAGCATATTGCGTAACAGTTGGCCCTACATTTACCTCGTTCATTTCTACTGGAATTCCAAAATTTTCAAAAGTTTTTTTAATAATCATTGAGTTTTCCTTGATATTTCCAGAAGTAGGACTTGATTCGTTTTTAGAAAGTAAATCTAGGGGTGGCAAAGAATAAGTTTGCCCAGAATTTTCTTTTTGCCTTTCTTTTATTTTTAATTCATCTTGTTCTTCTTTTTTACCTCTACTAAATAAAGAAATTTTAGCTTCAACAGCTTTTGCTGGTTCAACCTTATCTGCCAAGTCCATTGGTTTTTGCTTAATAGCTAGCTCCTCCTTTTTAGTAAAAACAGGGTTTACAGAAAATGGTCTTCCAGTTGTCTCTTCTAAAACTTTTTCTTTTGGAAATTCCTGCCAAATAAATTGTAAAAATATAAACAAACCAATCAAAATAACTACACCAAAAATAATATTTGCTACTAAAATTCCAAAAAAACTAACTGCTAAATAAGCCATTCCATAACCCAGCCAGCCACCCTCTATAATGCTTAACTCTCTAACTGAAATACTTTGATCAGCTAAAAAACCTGCAATTCCTAAAACACAAACCAAAATAGCTAAAAACATTGATAAATTTCTGCTTTTCTTTTTAGACTTTAGAAAAATAATGCCACCTAAAATTAAAAATAAAGGAACTGAATAAATAGCTTTTCCAATTAAAAAAGTAAAAATCTTAGTAAAAACTACACCAGCTGTTCCAGACCTGTTCCAAAAACTCAAAACTACTACCAAAGCAACTAAAAACATTAAAATGGCTTTTATCCATCTTTTAGTTTGAGACATTAAAAGTGATTGCTTTACTTTTTCCTCTTTCCAATTTTTGTTTTTTTTCTCCTCTTTATCTTTTTTACTCATTGTTTTTAATTATTAGTTTTAATTTGTGAACTTAAATGTAGAGAAAATTTGTTCAAGAGTTTTTGGTTTTTGCTGATTGCTGGCAACGCAGTTGTTATAATTTTTTTCTTGCTCGGTATTTCCTGCTTCTAGTGGTAAATAATTTTGGCAATTTGGATAAGGGGTAATAATTTTTAAAATTGTGCAATTATTATTTTTAGCAACAACATAAAAAGAATTATTATATGATGTGCCTGCTGCCCCCTCGGTGTAATTATATAAACAAAATAAATTACTATTATAAATTGCTTTTTGGGGAATAATGCTACTTATTCCAATACCGCTAAAGCCATTTGCAGAAAGTTCTTGGTTTAATATGTTCTTGGTGACTGGGCAATCAGCAGAAAAATCAACAAAATTACAATCTTTTTTAGAAACTACCAAGCCTGCTAACCCCCAAAAATCTACTGGATGCTTAAATTCAAATCCATATTGATCATTATTATAAGTTTGCCAGCCAGCAAATTCATCTGGGCATTGGTCAAATTCACAATTAACTCCAGTACGCGAAACAAAAGAACCATCGGGACATGGTTTGGCCTCTTGGGTACATACTACTGGCTGATTTTGATTTGGTTGCTCAATTTTCTGGTCTGTTTTTAAAGCAACATATTTATACATTGAAAAACTAGCAAATGCAAAAATTGCTATTACTCCTAACACAACCACAATTGGCAACAAAAAACTTTTACCTTGTTTTTCACTCATAATGTTTTATTTTATTATATCTTTATTATACCTTCTCTAATTTTTTACTTCAAGTGTATAAAAAAATCGCTCAATAAATTAATTAAAGAGCGACTTTTTTATTTATTTTATATTTTAGTTTCCCATCATTTTTCTTATTTCTTCTGCAATCCTTTTAATTGCATCTGCAATTGAAGCTAACTGACTTTCTTGGCTTACTTTACTAAAATATTGATCTGAGCTGTTATAGCTTGTAACGGAATTTAAATATATTGTGCATGCTGCAACATTTAATGAAGCAGCTGCATAACCAACAACAAAAGCATCAGAAGAAGATATACTATTACTATTGTCTAAGTCATAATCTCTTCTATATTTAACACTAGAAGAAAGAACTGTGCCATTTAAATTTACAAAATCTGTAATAGTTTTTGCTAATGTTTGGCACCTTAAAATTACAGTAGCTGTTGAAGGATTACACTGTGTTTCCGGCAGTTCAGCACACGCCCATTTGCTGTTATTACAACTGCACCAATTCACTATATTTCCATTTGAGCAAGTATATTTTCTTGTTTGTCCTGCAAAACAAGTTTCACTTGAAACAATTGTTGGGCTGATTAAAGTCATTGTTGGCGCAGATATATTTGGGAAAATATAATTTTCTGTTCCTTGCGCTGTATATTTAACAGATGCAAGGCCAATTGATGATGTTGTTCCAGAAGCAACTCCACCACCTCCAATCGCAGAATATGTCACATTAAAATTTTTAATACTTCCTGTTGTGCCACCAGGAACAATAAATGAAACTCCGGTAAAAGTTGCTATGCCAACTACTGGCACAGCACAAAGCGTACCAATACAAATTTTTGAAACTGTTTGTGAAGCAGAACTATCACTGCCATTAACATTAAATTTTATTTCAGTAATTTCTACATCGCCACCTGTTGCTATAAATTTATATGTTGCAGTTGACCCATTTGGGGCCGTAATTCTTTGAGCAGATGTTGATGATGGCTCTAAAATTATTGCATTTAAAGTTGGCGCAACTACTGGAGATACAATGCTGAAATAATTATCAGAAGAATCAAAAACATTCATCGGAGTAAAACCATCTGCTTTCAAAACAGAAATTTGCACTTTATATTTATTGCCCGCAATTATTTGCCCAATTTTATTTTTATCCAATACAAAGGAAAATCTGTTATCTCCAATTTTAGGGTGGTCTGTGTTCATAACTAAACCATAGCTACTACCACCAGGCTGAGAATAATCAATTAAACCAATAGCAACTGGTAAGCTCGCGTCCAATCCAGCATTTGTCCAATTAATCTGATATGTATTTCCAACTTGCCAAACTTCTCCTCCATTTGGTGAGGTCACAGTGATTGAGGGTTGAACTGTTGGAGATACAATGCTGAAATTACTGCTTGTTGCAACTGGAACATAGGCTCCTGTTCTTATGGAAATATTGTAGTTGCTACCAAGTTCAATGTTTGATGGTACTGTCCAAGAATAACTTCCTGTGTCAGCTATTCCCTCTGCTATTCTTGAAACAAGAGTAGTGGGTGTTTGAAGGCTTATGTACATGCGCGCAGAGCTACTACTTGGTGTCCATGTAATGTTGTATGTGTTTCCTTTGATTAGTTGACTACCGCTGACTGGAAAAGTAATTGCACTAGTTGAGACAACTACTGGAGATACAATGCTGAAATAATTATCAGAAGAATCTGATAAATTTGTAGTTTGAGTACTAATAAATATTTTAAATTTACTTCCAATAAAGTTATATCCCCCAACAGTATTTTGTGGCACTGTCCATGAATAAGAACCAGCAGATGCCAGCACAGAGAGCGCGTCACCATTCATTATACTATAAGCATGTCCATTACCGTCATCTAAATTAAGAACAACTCTTGCATCGGGCAATAACCCTGTGCTTCTCCATGTAATGTTATGAGTTTCCCCAGATTTCCATATTTCGCCCCCATTTGGTGAAGCAATTGCAATTGATGGCCGCGTTGTTTGGGCTACAATACTAAAATTATTATCAGAATAATCTTGAGCATAAGAACCAATTGGAAGAGCCAAATTAATTTTATAATTACCTACAGGGAAATCTGATGGTATAGACCATATATAACTTCCAGTATTTAAAATAGTTCTACTAATATTATCTGTACTAGTGCCAAAAGTAGCTAAAGTCCCATTTGGGTTAGTAATTGATAATTTAACATTTCCTGAGAAAGTTGAAGTCCATGTAATGTTTACATTGTCTCCTGCCCTATATATTTCCCCACCATTTGGTGAGATAACTGTAATTGCTGGTACTACTGAATTTAAAGAATTTGTACAATCACTTTGTGCTTCAAAAGTTTTTAAACCAAAATACATATATGACCCACAAAATTGTTTTTGTTGACAAACTCTATTTGAATTGTCATACCACCACATATTATTACATTCTGGTCTAACCTCTTCTTTGGTACATTTTTTATCAACACATTTATTGGTAAAACATGGCGATAAAAGACAAGCAATAATAGGACAATCAAGATCTTTTTTACATTCTAGCGCTGGTATGGCGCTTGGAGAACAAATTGGACTTGGAGGAATGCTATTACTTTCACCAACTTGAGTGGTACCAGCTGGACATATTTTTGGCATAGTAAGTGCTACACAACCATATAAAGCATTTAATTTTCTTCTTGTTGCAGGACCAAAATACCCATTACCATTTGTTAATTTATTTGGACTTAAAATTTCACTAGCATATTTTTCTTGAAAAGCAGTTACTGCAAAAGCAAGTCCCTCTGAAAATTCCGCTGATTCTTCGTTGAAAGTAATGCCCTCGCCACGCAAAAATAACCCATTTTTCTCTAAAGCAATCTGCAATAAATTAACTTCTTTGCCCGTATCTCCTATTCTTAAATTATTAGTAAAACTGTGACACCAAGATTTAGTTTGCTCCGAAGCTACTTGCTCTTGAGCTTGCATTTCAGCCAATTGGGCCATTAAACTTTTAATTTGAGCTTGCACTTCTGCAATTGTAATTGCTTTTACATTTGCTGCACCCAAAAATAACATTGATGCCAACGCTATTGCTAAAAATATTTTCTTC